>JAAHGR010000241.1:0-8696 GCA_010672425.1 Symploca sp. SIO2E6 | reverse complement strand
ATAATAGCAAATAATAATCGCAATTACAAGCAATAAAAAAAATGCACTCTTCTAGATGCCAGTGCCACGTATTCTCTGATTGTTTCTAGGCTAAGGTGCATCTAATTTATACTGCATTCACCTCATCAGTTATGAGTGGAACAGGCATCTTGCCTGTCATAATAGAAGAGGAGGATTAGATAAGATACCGTAGGGGCGGGTTAACCAGCAATCTAGCACATCGACCAGTCAATGAGATAAACCCGCCCCGGCATCTGGCAAGCTCATCTTGGGTCATACCGGGGCGAGGAAAGGTCAAGTTATCGTTGAAGAGAAAAATATTGAGCGAACCCGCCCCTACATGCAGGTTGGAATAGTTTATATGCCTGCACCTTTTCCATTATTCAGAATAATAGCAAATAATAATCGCAATTACAACTAATAATAAAAATGCACTGGCATCTTGCCAGTGCCACGTATTCTCTGATTGTTTTATTCAAGTAGTTTTCCCAGCGAGTGGGAAGTACTTCCGAGTAAAAAGCCATGAGAACTATTGGATTTGTTTCCATTCAAGTAGTTTTCCCAGCGAGTGGGAAGCTACATAAACTATGAAGGGGACGAGGTCTGGGATTTGTTTCCATTCAAGTAGTTTTCCCAGCGAGTGGGAAGCTTTGATGTTGCATTGCCAAGCGTCTCCAGCCATATAAGGTTTCCATTCAAGTAGTTTTCCCAGCGAGTGGGAAGCTGTATACGAGGAGTTAAAAATGTTCAAGAACTTAAAGTTTCCATTCAAGTAGTTTTCCCAGCGAGTGGGAAGCCTACATTGACTCTAACACTAGGATCTTTCTCTGAAGGTTTCCATTCAAGTAGTTTTCCCAGCGAGTGGGAAGAGCTCGTTCAGGGGGCTTTACCCCGTAAGGGTTTCAGCCGCCAAATCGACGCATCTCTAATTATAGCAGTACATCTTGCCAAAATTTGCCAAAAATACACCCCTCAATTCCTTTCCCAGTAAGGCATCGACGCATCTCAACGAGAAATATAGGGTTTCAGCGATTTAGGGAGATGCGTCGATTTTTGGATTGAAAGGCTTGCCTGGCAATGTTTTCAGGGTAATTTTCACACAATTCTATTCCCCGTCTCCTTGTGATCTATTGGTATAGCAAATACCACTTAAATTTGGAGTTTGTAATTAGCGATCGCATCTACAACATTGTCATCATTAGCTTCAACTTTATAGAAGAGGAAGATTATATAATATCATGTCCGGATAATTACTTATAAATCCCTTCTACCTTGCAACCTTCTTCCTTCCCTTCTGCCCTCTGCCTTGTTGTAACCAAAGTGTAAGTATTCAACCGGACATGATATAATACCAAATCCGCTTTTAAAAGTACAATATTACAATTTGCCCAAGCCTTTGACATAAGCGGATTTGGTCGATGTAGGTAATCAGTCTATGTAAACCGGATTTGGTATAAGATACCGTAGGGGCGGGTTAACCAGCCATCTAGCACATCGACCAGCCAATGAGATAAACCCGCCCCGGTATGACCCAAGGTGAACTCACCAGACGCCGGGGCGGGTTTAGTCAAGTTATCGTTGAAGAGAAAGATATTGAGCGAACCCGCCCCTACATGGTTGGATATGGGGAAGGGAATTGCAATATGTTGCATCTTGTTTTTCACTCTGTTCGAGTCCATAAAGGCGATAGCACAAGCGCTGCTGCCAGCAGATCGCTTTAACAAACTTCTCTTATTCTTTCCTATTGCCTTGTCTGGTAAATAGTTTATATGCCCGCACCCTCTCCATTATTCAGAATAATAGCAAATAATAATCACAATTACAACCAATAAAAAAAATTAACTGGCAAGATGCCAGTGCTACGGGATGATCTTGTTGAATTTGTTACGATTATCAGTCTAACGGGGAAAGCTAGGAAAAAATAACTTAACTGTTCCGGCAACAAGAGCCAAGACAAATCCTACCACTACAGAACGATTGATAAACTCTTGCGTATCCAAACGCTTACCAATTCCTTTGACCTCAGTTTCCAAAGTTTTGACCTCGGTCTCCAAGGTTTTGATATCTCCTTTGAGCTCAGACTCCAAAGCTTTGATATCTCCTTTGAGCTCAGACTCCAAGGCTTTGATGTCTCCTTTAAGTTCAGATTCTAAGGCTTTGATATCTCCTTTGAGCTCAGATTCTAGTTTTACCTGTCCAATTTTGATTTCGACTATCTCTTTTTGGAGGTTTTCAAACTTGTCATCAAGGTTTTCAAACTTATCATCCATGCGATCGAGCTTCTGGATGATTTTTTCTAAAACCTCTTCTAGGGAATAGGTAACTGTTACAGGATCTTGAGTCATTGGTTTTGGGGGAAGTAATGAGTATTGTAGTATTGTAGGTTGGGTGGAACGTAGATCTTGCACCATTCTCAACAAACCGCGAAACCCTGTAGAGACGTTGCATGCAACGTCTCTACAGGGTGAAACATCAAGGGGGTATGGAAACCGGATTTAGTATGAACCCCTTACCCAGTCGTCTTTAGACGAATGCAAGCTATAAGCGGTGGGGTTTGAACCCCTGGCGGGTTATCGAGATTGGTGCAAGATCTCAGTTCAACCTGACTTTGACTTTGAACAATACTTTAGCATCGCTTTACTAAATCTCCCTACTACTAATGAGAAGCGCTATGTTTTCCCTTGTTCTTCCCCATTGTTTTGCGGTCGGAATAGTTTATATGCCCGCACTTTTTCTATTATTCAGGATAATAGCAAATAATAATCGCAATTACAAGCAATAAAAAAAATGCACTCTTCTAGATGCCAGTGCCACGTATTCTCTGATTGTTTCTAGGCTAAGGTGCATCTAATTTATACTGCATTCACCTCATCAGTTATGAGTGGAACAGGCATCTTGCCTGTCATAATAGAAGAGGAGGATTAGATAAGATACCGTAGGGGCGGGTTAACCAGCCATATAGCACATCGACCAGCCAATGAGATAAACCCGCCCCGGCATCTGGTGAGCTCATCTTGGGTCATACCGGGGCGGGGAAAGGTCAAGTTCTCGTTGAAGAGAAAAATATTGAGCGAACCCGCCCCTACATGCAGGTTGGAATAGTTTATATGCCCGCACCTTTTCCATTATTCAGAATAGTAGCAAATAATAATCGCAATTACAACTTAGCGAGATGCGTCGATTTTTGGATTGAAAGGCTTGTCTGGCAATGTTTTCAGGGTAATTTTCACACAATTCCCTTCCACGTCTCCTTGTCATCTATTGGTATAGCAAATACTACTTAAATTTGGAGTTTGTAATTAGCGATGGCATCTACAACATTGTCATCATTGGCTTCAACTTCATAGAAGAGGAAGATTAGATAAGATGCCGCAGGGGCGGGTTCACCAACCATCTAGCACATCGACCAGTCAATGAGATCAACCCGCCCCGGTATGACCCAAGATGAGCTCAATAGATGCCGGGGCGGGTTTGCCTAAGTTATCGTTGAAGAGAAAAATATTGAGCGAACCCGCCCCTACATGCAGGTTGGAATAGTTTATAGGCGCACACTTCTTCCATTGTTCAGAATAGTAGCAAATAATAATCGCAATTACAACTTAGCGAGATGCGTCGATTTTTGGATTGAAAGGCTTGTCTGGCAATGTTTTCAGGGTAATTTTCACACAATTCCCTTCCACGTCTCCTTGTCATCTATTGGTATAGTAAATAAGCTGATGTGCAGCTAAATTGTATAATGCGAAAACGTGAAAATATTGTAGTGCGTTCCTATAGCGTGCGCGTAGTGCGAGCATCTTGCTCGCTAGTATTATACAAATTAAATGCGTAACAACTTACCACTTAAATTTGGAGTTTGTAATTAGCGATGGCATCTACTGGCGCGACACAGCTAAAAAGGTGTAATAGCAAATCTACGGCTTCCTTGTAAATTAAGGATTTGAGTCAAAATCTATTCCCTCATTTTAGGTGTGTCACGGCACTATTGGCGTGACACAGCTAAAAAGGTGTAATAGGAAATCGACGGCTTCCTTGTCAAATAAGGGTTTGAGCCAAAATCTATTCCCTCATTTTAAGTGTGTCGCGCCACTATACAGCAGTTTGCTCTGCTATGCGGTACAGTCTTGATCCCCCTAAATCCCCCTTAATAAGCTATCCATTACGCAAAAGTCGCTGAAACGCTTATTATGCTGTTCGGGAGGATCTTTCAAAACCTTGCTATAAAAGGATTCTTATCAAGAGCAAACCCAAATTGCAACCGTTTATGAGAACAACTGGTATATAAGGATTACACCGACTTGTGCCTAACGCATAGCTTTCTAAGGGGGGTTGGGGGGATAAAGGTGTACCACATAACAGCGAAAACTGCTATATCTCACCCTGTAGAGACGTTGCATGCAACGTCTGGTGAGCGAGTTTTCGCAGTTTGCCAAAGCGGCTCCATTGTAACCGGATTTGGTATTATAACTGTTTATCCGAACATGATATAATGAGCGCCTAACGGTGAATTCAAAGTTTGCCTCGCTTTACTGCTGCGCACCATGCTGTCACAAACGCTCACCTGAGCTAAAATCTAAAATCTAAAATCTAAAATCTCTCTGGTCAATTTTCGCGCAACAGAATTTCCCGAATACGTTGGCGAAATAAGCGGACTGCACTACGTTGCCCAATTTCGCGACTTTGGGCAATGAAATGGGCAATTTCTGTGATTGGCAAAAAGGGAAAAGCTAAACTGCGATCGCATTGCTCGTATCCTCCTTCTACCCTTTGATACACTAACAGCATGTTCTTAGTATATCGCCACAGTTCAGGAACACCTAATGCTGAATAAAGGGCTTGCTTGTTGAGGGAAGAACTGGTATGGTCTGATTCAATCGCTAAGTCGGGAGGAGGATCTTCTTGTAAGTTAATTTTCCGACCCCTCACCACTGCTTCATGCTGAATGTAAAAGCAACTATCTGGCTCTACCGCACTGGTCAAATCTTCCCTGGCTAAAGTTAGAGCACCTAATTTTCTTACTTCAATTTCTAGTTCATCAGCGATCGCTTCGACAAAACTTTCTAATAATCCTAATGGTTCTTCGTGTTCTTCTTGTGGCATTCTAATTTCTAAGATTCCGCGATCGTAGGAAATTCTCCAACTGCGATCGTCCCCCACCTCCGACATCAAGGTTTTATAGGTTTGCCAGCTTACTCCTTGCATCACCACTTTGGGCTCAGGGTGTTCGAGCCTAGTTAGGTTCGCTGCTACCATCTTCTCATCTCTTTAGTTAAAACCGATTGGTCTATTATTGTAATTTTATCGAACTTTTAGAGTAATATCCAGTTCGGTTGAATACTTACACTTTGGTGGTAATAAGGCTCCGAGGCAGGAGGCAGGAGGCAGAAGGCAGGAGGCAGGAGGCTCCGATAAGTGTTTAGCCGGATTTGATATAATGACCAATGACCAATAACCAACAACCAATAACCAACAACCAATAACCAACAACCAACAACCAACAACCAATAACCAACAACCAACAACCAACAACCAATAACCAACAACCAATAACCAACAACCAACAACCAACAACCAACAACCAACAACCAACAACCAATAACCAATAACCAACAACCAACAACCAACAACCAATAACTAAACCCTCGTTTGCTGAGACCAAATGCGAGTGCCTAAACCCCAAATATAGATGAAGCCTTCCGCAGCTTTGTGGTCAAATTGGTCATCGGAAGTATAGGTTGCTAAATCGGGGGTGTAGAGGGAATTCTCTGATTGGCGCCCGACAATTGTGGCATTGCCTTTAAAGAGTTTTACCCTGACTGTACCTGATACCCGTTCCTGGGTTTTTTGGATAAAGGCATCTAAAGCTTCCTTCAGAGGAGAATACCACAGTCCTTTGTAGATCACCTGAGAGTAGGTTTCTTCCATACACCGTTTGTATTGGGTGACATCAGCAGTTAAAGTCAGACTCTCTAAATCACGATGAGCATTAAGCAACACTAACAAAGCTGGTGCTTCGTAGATTTCTCTGGATTTGATACCTACTAAACGGTTTTCGAGCATATCAACCCGTCCAATACCGTGATTTCCTGCCAACTCATTAAGTTGACTAATCAAGGTTACTGGGTGAAGGTGATCACCATTAAGGGAAGAGGGAATACCTCGCTCGAAACCAATATCTACATATTCTGGCTCATCTGGAGTATCCGCGATCGCTTTAGTCATCAGATAAATTTCTTCTGGGGGTTCAATCATCGGATCTTCCAAAATCCCCGCCTCAATACTGCGACCTAGCAAGTTACGGTCTATACTATAGGGTGAAGATTTTTTCACGGGAGAAGGAATCCCAAAACGCTCACCATAAGCGATCGCATCCTCACGGCTAAAACCCCATTCCCTTGCTGGTGCTAGCACCTTTAAATTGGGGTTAAGGGCCATAATCGAGACATCAAAGCGTACCTGATCATTTCCCTTACCAGTGCAACCGTGAGCCACAGCATCAGCACCATGTTCTACCGCTGCATCTACCAATAATTTAGCAATCAACGGGCGGGCCAGGGCAGTTGAGAGGGGATAGCGATTTTCATACAGAGCATTTGCCTGAATTGCCGGAAACCCATAGTCTTTGATAAAAGTATCCGTCACATCAGCAACCAGAGATACTGCTGCACCAGCTTTCAAGGCTTTTTCCTTAATTGGTTCCAGCTCATCTCCTTGCCCTAAATTGGCAGCTAAAGTGATTACTTCCTTAACCCCCCATTCTTCTTTAAGATAGGGAATACAAACAGAAGTATCGACTCCACCGGAATATGCCAAAACAACTTTTTCTGCACGACTCATATAATATCTCACCCCAACGAATAGTTAAGGGTTTATTTTATCTGTTTGTGTAAGTGAGTATATATGCGTTAAGATAGATTGTTCATTGGGAATTGGGAATTGGGAATTGGGAATTGGGAATTGGGAATTGGGAATTGGGAATTGGGAGCATCATCCTTGTCTCCCTTGCCTTCCTTGTCTCCTCCACACTCCCCAGACTCCCCACACTCCTAGTTATACTGAGCCCAATCGGCTGCTGTAGTTGGGGCATAAACGGCATTTCTTTGGCTGACTAGAGCTTCCTGGTAGGAGCCTAATTTTTCTAGTACCTTAGCTCGATTATACCAGGCAAAACAGTTGTCTGGGTTAATGATCAAGGCTTTGTCGAAGTTGGTTAGAGCCTCCTGATAGTAGCCTAAATCCTCGAGGAGTTCACCTCGATCTGACCAAGTAACATCGTCATCGGGTTTTATGGCCAAAACTTGATCAAAACCCTTCAGTGCTTCTTCGTAGTGACCCATGCCCCAAAGCAAACTGCTGTATTCTTTCCAGACATACAAGCTATCAGGTCGAATCTCTAGGGTTTTTTGGTAACTTACTCGTGCTTCATCATAGCACTCTAGCTGATATAGGGCAAAGCTACGGTCCCACCAAGTATAGTAATCATCTGGTTTTAATTTTAGGGCTTGGTCAAAGCTGAGTACCGAGGCTTCATAGTCTTCCAAAACCTCTAACTCTACTTCTCCTCGCTTATACCAGGCTAAGTAGTCATTAGGTTTGCAGGCTATTGCTTTGTTGAGGCTATCGAGTGCTTCTTCCTGGCGCTGTAAGTATCTACACTCCAACCCCAAAACAAGACCTCGTTGATACCAAGCTTCGTAAAAGTTGGGTTCGATTGCTAAGGCTTGGTCAAAGTATGCCACAGCTACTTGACATTCCCCAACCTCTTGATGGCGCAATCCTTGGTGAAAAAAGAACCGTGCGTGAGAATCTACTGTCTGGCTCATCGCATTTCCCTGATCTTAAGATGGATGATTCAATCTTCAGCATTATTCCCTGTTCAATCCGGATGGATTGCTTTATTTGTATGAAAGCTGGCAACCGTTGCCAAAAACAGCTTTGAGCAACCAAACAGCCATTCCGCATTTTTTTTACAAAAAAAAATATTTGAGAGTTTTACGTAAACCTATGTATTTTTCTTGATGAGTAAATAGAGCAACTAAAAACGGCACGTAAGAAAATATAAGGAGAAAAAAAATGCCTCTTATAGTTGGCGATTCTGGCAATAATTTCTTGAGTGGAGGTTTCGGTGATGATACCATACTAGGTCAAGGGGGAATGGATACCTTGATTGGTGGTTTTGGTAATGATTCCCTAGACTCCGATACTCTTGGAACTGTTGATACGATTGGTGATTCTCTCGATGGTGGTGCTGGTAACGACACGCTTCAAGGTGAAGCTGGTGACGATACTTTAGTCGGTGGTACGGGCAATGATTTGCTTAACGGTGATGATTCGGCTGTCAATTTTGGCAATGATAGCCTAGATGGTGGTTCTGGGAACGATACTCTAAATGGTGGTGCCGGTAATGATACACTCAGGGGTGGCTCTGGAGCCGACACCACTAATGGTGGTTTTGGTAATGATACCATAATTGATGACGATGCAGTAAATTTTGATATCCATGATGGTGGTGCAGGCATCGACACTATTGATTACTCTAATGTCACCTTTGGTGCAGGTTTGGTTACCATTAACCTGGCGACGGGAACAACTTCTGTTGCCGCCGGGAATACGGAAACTATTCTCAACTTCGAGAATGTTGAGGGTTCTCAAGGCGGTGAGACGATCATCGGCACTAGTGGCGCTAACCTACTCATTGG
>JAAHGR010000240.1 GCA_010672425.1 Symploca sp. SIO2E6 | reverse complement strand
TAGGGGCGTTTGTAGGGGCGGGTAAGCGTGATAACCTACCCCATTTTACCCAAATATTGGGTACAAAACCCGCCCTGCCACAACCTACCGGTTAACATAACCAATCCCCAGATTACCAGCAAATGCTTGCATTCGATTCATTCCACCCATTTATGATACGTTTTGAGGGATAATTTGGGTGACCGCAAGGTTATCGACAGGGCGGGTTTTGTTCAAACATTGTCGTTAAATGCGCTCAGTGTGACCCTAAACCCGCCCCTACGAATACCCGGAATTTTATGCCAATTCTAAATTATATAAGGTTGACTTTATTTTGATTTTTAACTATTATTTTACAATGGGAAAATGTGCGCACATATATGGTAGTTGAGAAAAACCTGATTTTTTGAGTATACTCTTCCAAAAGGTTGCCGCGATCGCAGAGACTCAAGATCCCCGACTTCTTGATTGAAAAACTGTGATTAACTCAACATTCCCGATAGAAGAAGTCGGGGATCTGGGATTGGAAAGCGATCGCCTTTAGCACCAGGGAAGCTGAGTACCTGTGGGTATGGAATCAAAATTATCGTCAAATGCGATAAGGATTACCCTAAAAACCTAACATCTAACACCTAATTCATTCGTTGTTGCACCTTGGCGATAATTTTCCTCACCTTCTCTGCTTCGGGGGATTGGAGATGCTGCAAAATATCTAGGGATTGTTGTAGGTAATCCAGTGCTGTTTGATAATCCTTTTGTGCATAAGCTGCTAACCATCCTAACCACTGCAATGTCATTGCTTTGCCCTTTAAGTTACCAATCCCTTCCTCGATTTCCAAGGATTGCTCTAAAAGTGCGATCGCTCCAGAAATATCTCCTGTATCAGCTTTAAGGATTCCCAAGTTGTGAATTATGGCTGATTTTTCCTTTTCATCAGCCTTACATAATAGTCTTGTTCAGCCAACTTAACCAATTCAGCAATTTCCTCCAGAGGTAGTTTCCGAGGCTTATACTGATGAGGATTGTCAGCAAAATAGCGTAGTTCGACGTAATTATCCTGAACTAATTTCAGGTCAAGGTGGAGGATTTGCATGGTTTTTTAGCTGTCAGCTGATAGCTGTCAGCTTTTTTTTCAATTATAGCTAAGGTAGTGCGAGCATCTTGCTCGCGTATAGCATTTTGCTCGCATATAGCATCTTGCTCGCGTATGACTTCTCTACAAACCTAACATCTAATTTGGGTAACCGGGAGGTTATCGACAGGGCGGGTTTTGTTCAACAATTGTCATTGAATGCGATAAGGGTGACCCTAAACCCGCCCCTACAAATCTGCGGAATTTTATGCTAATTCTAAATTCTATCAGTTGACTTGATTTTGATTTTATACTATTATTTTATAATGGAAAAATGTGCGCACATATATAGTAATTGATCAAGAACTGATTTTTTGGGTATACTTCTCCAAAAGGTTGTATCAAGATAGTCAGAGATCTGGGATTTTTGCTTATTGCCTCAACCTGCCAGCGAAGATCCCCGACTTCTCGATTGAAGAGCCGTAATTAACTCAACATTCCCGATAGAAGAAGTCGGGGCTCTGGGACTTTTAGCGATCGCAAATCCTCAATCCACAATTCCCAATTCCCAATTCCCAATCCTCAATCCTCAATTCTCAATTCATGAATATTCCAAGTAACCCCTCCCAATGCTGAATATTCTACACCCTGAAGGCGATCGCGTACTGCAGCGAGGGAAAGGGGATTAACGAGGTAAATCATCGGTAAATATTCTTGAGTTAGGCGCTGGGTTTCGCCATAGAGTTCCTTGCGTTTTTCCTCATCTAATTCTTGAGCAGCAGTGATGTACAGATCACTGATTTCCTGCTCCCAATCCGCCACTTTCCTACCTGTAATCGCTGGTTGACCCGCTTGGGGTTTTTGATTGAAACTGTGTAAACCCCCTTCCACTGACCAGACATTGGAGCCATTATGGGGTTCATTACCACCAGTAAAACCTAACAAATGACATTCCCAATCTAAAGTGTTGGAGAGTTTATCCACCAAAGTGCCAAAGGCAATGGGATTGAGATCAACCTGAATGCCAATTTTACCCAAGTCTCGTTTAATCTGAGCCGCCATTGCTTCCCTGGTCTTATTTCCCGCATTGGTAATTAGTACAAAGCGCACCGGGTTACCCTCAGCGTCTAGCAGTTGTTCCTGAGGATTGTATTGGAAACCAGCACTGAGGAGCAACTCCCTGGCTTTATCCGGATTATATTCATATACTGGTAAACCGTCCTCCGGTGTCAGATAATAAGGACTTTGGATCGAAATTGGGGAATTTTGCAATTCTCCTAGTCCTCGAAAGGTATTATTAATCATCGTGTAGCGGTCAATCCCATAGGCAACCGCCTGTCTAAATTCCACCGTATTGAACCAGCGAGACTTGATGGGATTAACTAAAGGTTTGCCGTTGCGGCTACCTTGGTTGAGATTAAAGGAGATAAAAGTTGTACCATAAGCTGGACCACCATTATTAATCTGGAAATTCCCTTGCTCTTCTTGTCGTTTGAGCAGGGAAAAATATTCTGGAGAAACACCAATATAATCTAACCCTCCCGAGCGAAACTGGAGTAAGGAAGTATCTTGGGATTCGACAATTTGCCAGATGATGCGCTCAATATAAGGCTGTTGATTCCCTTGCTCATCCTGACGCCAGTAGTAAGGATTGCGCCGGAAGATGATACGCTGATTGGTGAGGTAACTTTCTATCTGGTAAGGGCCATTGACAACAATTTGCTCCGGGGGAGTATCGACACCCCAGATAGAGAGAAACTGGGGTTTGCCCTCGGCGTCTTTGTTTTCCACAAATTCCCGTAAGCTATGAGCTGGTAAAATCGGTAGACCGACACTATCTAAAAAGGGTGCAAAAGGCTCCGGTACCGTAAATTCTACCCGCCGCCTATCAAGTTGGCGCACCGTCGGCAGTTTCCGGCTTTGTCCCACCCGAAGGATATCTCTGGCATCTGTGGGAATTGCTTCATTGAGATAAATATCGTTGTAGGTAAAGATGACATCATCTACAGTGAGAGGTTCCCCATCCGACCATTTCAGTCCTTCCCGCAGGGTAAACTCAATTTTAAGCTTATCCTGAGAAATTGTCCAGGATTGAGCCAAAGCCGGTTCCTTTTTCCCAGTTATCGGATTTTCCGTGATTAACCCCTCGCTAGTCAGCACAAAAACATTAGGAGACTCCTGACTTAGAGCATAATTAAAAGTCTTAGGATCACTCAGAATACCACTAACTAATTTCGGGCCTTGGGCAGCTTCCGTTTCTAATGGAGACAAGCTACAGGCTGAAAAGGAGACTGTGCAGAGTAAAGCCAGCAGGAGAGTTAGGCAACGACGCAGGAGGCAGGAGGCAGGAGGCAGAAGGCAGGAGGCAGGAGTAAGAAAGGGAGGTGATGCTGCTTCAGTTTTTTTTATTATCATGATCCTATAGATTAATTTCTAGACTACCTGACATATTAAGATAGTACTAAACTGAAGTAAGCTGATACAGAAGAGAAACAGTAGTATAAGGTGTGCATGAACTTCAATCATGATTTTGTACTTAATTGAGGAATTAGAGAAAAGATACTCAAACATCAAGATCGATGATCTGTTACAGGGAAGTTCCATACCCTGGGATGAAGAGCTGTTGAAGGATCAATTTTACGGAAATGCTTTGAAGCTCTATATATTATTATCCTACAGTCCAGTCTTCTGTAGTGAAGACCCGGTAGAAATTTTCTACAATCGGTATTATTGGTTTATGACCTTTGTTGAAAAGTATAAGTTAAAAAATGGTGATGATGCAGGTCTCGAACAACAGGCTTTTCAACTATTGGAGGAAGTTGATGGGATTGATGCTGATCTAGATTGGAACATCTTAGAGCAATTGAACACTCAAGCCATACAGGAAGTGCGATCGCCCGAACTTCTGGTGCGATCGCCTTAAGTTACAATCTCAATGCGATCGCAGTGAGTGTTAGTAGAATAAAAAAACACTCCCTATTCTCCATTCCCTATTCCCCATTCCCCATTCCCTTGTTTATTAAAACCATGAGTAAACCAAAAGTTACCATAATTGTCACCCAGAGAGAGCGATTCAGTTTAACTGAGCCTTCCCTAGAGAGCATTCTCTGTGATTATGCTGCCTATCCCTTTGACCTAATATATGTAGACGGTAACAGTCCTCCTCCTGTACAGGAGTATCTGCAACAGCAGGCTCAAACCCATGAGTTCATGACCTTAATCCGTCGCGATCGCTATTTAAGATCTAATGTAGCTCGTAATATCGCCTTACCCCAAGTGCAAGAGGCAGACTACGTAGTTTTTTTAGACAACGATGTGATTATCGAACCTGGTTGGTTAAAGCGACTCGTTGACTGTGCTGAGGAAGAACAAGCAGGTATTGTGGTTCCTCTGATTCTACAAGGACAACCGGGTTCCCCCAACATCGAAGTCCATGTTGCTGGTATCAAGACAATCTGGCGAGAGAGGAAATTTGGCAAAAAGTGGTTTGAGCAAAAGCAACTGCTCTACGCTAAGCAATTACGGGACGTTGAGCAAGATTTGCACCGAACTCCGGTAGACTCTGTAGAGTTTCACTGCTTAATGGCACGGCACTCCCTGATGAAATCTGTAGTTCTCGATGAAGTCTTTGATAGCTTAGCAAGTCATACAGATCTTTGTCTCCAGGCGACAGAGTTAGGAGAAAAAATCTTCCTCGAACCGAGTTCTCGAGTTACCTTCCTCAATCCCCGGCAGATAACTCTGTTTACAGAATCTGACATACCTTTCTACCTATTCAAATGGAGTGAACAAGGTATCGGGGATGTCTTCAATCGCACTTACAGCAAGTGGAAAATTGCCAAAAATGACCCCTCCATTTGGTCAATTTGGAAATGGGTAATCGAAAATCGTCAATTGCCTGCCAAGTGGTCAACCCAAGAGGGGAGTAGGGAAAGACAGATCTTAGATTTTTGCCAACGTCGCTGGTGTCCTGGTTGGCTGCGTACCTTATTAGAATCTATAGTATTCAAGCGGGCATTTCCTCAATCTGGAATTCCTATTAATCTTAATCAGGAAGTGAATGCTTCAGTTGAAACTTTACTTAAGCAACCTCAGCCGCAAGATGTTGTCATCCACTGAAGCCAGAGTCCTTTGACACTCCCCGTGCTAAAGCAGCGGGGATTTTAAGTTCACCGTAGCAACTCGATCGCTAAAAAATGAAATTTGTCTCTTCAAAAGAGCCGCACCCAATAGATTTAACTTGCACTCTTTAAGGCAGATTCCGTTTCTGAAAAAGCCCGTGGATCGCTAACTGCTAGTTCCTGACGAATTGAATCAGTGATCGCATTTACTAGTAAAAGGCGATCACCGATCGCAAGCTCTAGAACTTGCCGACTTAAGTCCGGCAAAGACAAGCTAATTTCTCCCTTTTCTTTTGTTGTAAGCTTCGTCAGAATATTCTGTTCCTTGGCTAAATTATCATTTTTTAGGCTATTGGCCAATTCAGTACGGATTGCTTCTAAAAACTCCGCATCATTGGTTAGATCTGATTCTTCATCTTCATCCAGGTTCTCGGAACTTAAACGATCCTGATAGGCTTTTATCCGATACTCAAGAGCCTCAATGATAAACCTAGTTGTTTTTGGTCTTAGTTTCATAAAGCGCTTTCCTTTATTATGGCAGGTTTGAAATCTGCAAGTTGCTATTTTAGATACTTCTCATAACTTAGGTTACCTTGTAGAATAATTCCCCAAGCGATCTAAGCGCTTGTTTATAAAGTTCCATAGGCATATTGTAGCTGGGTTCAAATAACCAATGGTTTGCGTTTTCATTTACCAATCTTAGCTCCCGAGGAATTTCAGTACCTTGGTTCAGTTTCCAACGATTTTTTCCTGGCCCCAGAGTTGCAAGTGTTGATATCCCTCCCAAGTCAGCCTTAACCCAAGTTTGACCGTCCTTTTCGTAAGTATCAATGTCTTGGGCTCGCACGTTATCCATCCTAGGAGAACTGGCGTTCCCCTTGCGATATAAATCTATTGGTGTTTTCGCCATTCGGTTACCATGAGCTTCCTTGTCCTCGGGATGCTGTTGCCCCTACAATTATAAGATCCTACAAGGCTCTGTGGCATAGGCCTTTAAAAGACAGCAGTATCTAAGCGGAAACAATATGGTTGGCGATCGCCGGTATAAAGAATTTATCTCCTAGCAGTTCTCGCATCCGTGAGGTACAGCTAACTTTGACGATCCTATTCCCCATTCCCCATTCCCCATTCCCCAATGAATACATCTGTATCAGTTATCATTACTACCTTCAATAAAGCCCAATATCTAGAACAGTCGGTTAACAGCGTCTTAGGGCAAACCTTGCCCAATGTTGAATGTCTTATTGTCGATGATGGCTCTACTGACCATACCCAACAAGTGGTAGAACATCTAGTCAACCTCAATCCTCAACTACAGTACTTCTACAAAGAGAATGGTGGGGTATCTGATGCTCGTAATTTCGGTGCCCAAAAAGCGACGGGAGAATGGATTCAATTCCTTGATGCCGATGATTGGCTTCATCAAGATAAACTTCAGTTTCAGTTAAGCTGCCTACAGGGCTCTGGCGAGAATGTAGTATTATATTCAGATTATGAACGGGTTTATGTAGACCAGGAGGGAGAAGTTGTTCAAACCGTGCCTCATATCGTCGGTGATCTCACGAAAGAACAACTGATTGAACGGCTGCTCATTTGTCCGGATTTTCTGGCAGATTCCCCCTTTCCTTTATTGCAGCAGTCGATGTTATTTCAGAGAACCCTGTTGCAGCAGAAAGGTTTCGACCCTAAACTGCAAGCTTGTGAAGACCGAGAATTTGTCTTGGAACTTTTGCTCAAGGGTGTAGAATTTGTCTATGTGCCAATGATCGGTGCTTATTACCGTAAACATCGTTTTAACCTGACAGATAATGAGCCATTGATGAGGGAGTCCTATATTAGGTATTTTGAACTAGTGCAGCAACATCACCAGCAGCTGCTTCCTTTATGCCAAAAGAGTATTCAGTATTTGCTAGAGCAAACCTTTGCTCAAAAAGACAGAAAGAATTTTCAGCGGTTGGGTAAGCTAGCGGAATTTCCGGTGTATCTCTGGCAGGGTAGAATTAAGGTTAACAATCTTCTGTTGTTGGAGATAATTTATCTGTTGAGGTCTATTATACCAAATTTGTTGCTCTATGAAAGATACCGGGGACCAAGGTCTCGGAGGTTGTTATCCTTGGTATTGAGGGATTGAACGAACCACAAAGACACAAAGAGCACAAAGGAGGATTGGGGATGGCGATTATTTGTCGTAAATATGGTTTATTGTACTTGATGGCACCTAGAACCGGTTGCACTGCAGTCGAGGAGGCACTGGAAAAGGAGTTGGGTGGTGAATTAGTGCCGCCGCAGGATATTTTGGACACTCATGGTAACTTTCGGATGCACAGAAGGCATCATTCTCTGCGAGCCATGTTCAAACATCAGTTGCTCACAGAGGAAGAAGCGACATCTTGGTTGAAGTTTAGCTGTATTCGTAATCCCTATGATAGCTTAGCTTCCGACTATGTGAAAAGAGCGACAAAATACCAGCATTTTATTGCTGATAACAGTTCCTGGGTTCATCGTTTACCCAGTTATGTGGAAGATATGGCATTCTGCAAAACTCATTCTTTTGATGAGTGGATTGTGAAACATTATGGCTCGATTTATGGCAATAGATGGCAACGTAGTCTAGAGGGAGTGTTGCGTCATAGTAAACGCAATCGCCTCAAACAGGCTCTTGGTCTTCGGACTAAGCCTTATTTAATGTATGGGGATTACACTACTGACATGGACATGGTGATGCGTTTTGAAAATCTACAAGCTGATTTTGACCAGGTACTAGAGAAAGCAGGTGTACCTTTTAAGGTAACGATTCCCATGGTTAACAAAACCGAGGAACGCAAGGCTGACTATCGGGAATATTATACTGAGCGATCGCGCAAAATTGTGCAGTATGTTTTTCGTGAGGAATTAGAGCGCTATGATTATAGCTTTTGACAGAGCAGAAAATATGAAAAATGCTTTAAGTAATGAGTAATGAGTAATGAGTAATGAGTAATGAGTAATGAGTAATGAGTAATGAGTAATGAGTAATGAGTAATGAGTAATGAGTAATGAGTAACGGGTAGCTAGCTGCATAAGGCTTTTGGGTAATTTCGACTGGCGCTAAAACCTGTGAATAAAACCCATCACATTATTGATTTAACCAGCTCTTTCCCTACGATAGTGCAAGCTTTTTGAGCTCATTGAGACAAAATCCTTCCACTTGTTGAGGAAAAAAATGGTTGTTTGCCCTGTAAGGCATGGCTTCCAGACTTATTCAGCAAACCCTATTTATTGCCTACCTCCTTCGACCTCCTTCCTCCTCCCTAGCCTCCTGCCTCCTGCCTCCTGTTTCTCAAGAGTAATAAGTAATGATTGTTTCTTGAAAAACCTAGGCTGGTATTTAGTCAATCTAAAATCTAAAATCTAAAATCTAAAATCTCATACTTCCGGCTTCTCATACAACCAGTAAAAAGGAGGAACAAAGGTTTTAGTCCAACCTGTATTCATTAAAGAATCTGTAAGTTTGACAAATTCTTGGCTAATCGTTATGTTTTTGTTCACCAAGCTAGCATCCCAATGTCCAGATAACTGTCCGACTACTGAGACAGGAGCAGGATTCATTTTATCTGGTATTGCCACCAATATCCTACATACATTCTTATCTTTGATGTAGTTTTTTAAGGTATCGTCACTAGTTATAATCTCGCTAGGATTGTAGACATTGAGTCGGGGCGGAATCCTCAAAGCTAAATAAGTGTTGAGGGTAAAGTCGGTAGCAGCATCAGTCATCAACCAACATTTTGCATCTAGCTGCCGATTTTCAAAAAACCATTGTGCTGTGGTATCAATACTTTTAAAGGATAATACTGCTGGTGGTTGGTGAATTTGGAACCAAAATCTGCCGCGATAGGGATAGATAGGAGGAAAAGCAAGAATAATTGCCAAAGTAACTATCAATAGTCTTAACTGAAGATGTGGTAGATTTAGCTTTAATCTTTTAGTTAATAAGATTAAGGTTTCTTTAAACCCCAAAACGAGTATGAAGCTAGTGGGAAAGGCATAGAGAACCCGGTAAGTACCATAGTTGTCTGGATAACGTGATGCCATTGCTACCACAAAGGAGAGTACGAAGGGTGGAAATAGCATTAATAAGTAGGGGGTTAGGGTCAACAAAGCTATGGTTTTGTGCTTTGTAAACCAAACAACTGCCAAAATTAAACTAATGAGACCATGAACGGCGATGGTTTCAAAATAGGGGAGTTTTGGGTCCCAAATACGAAAGCCTCCCCATGAGGAGACATGAGGCAAACTGAGTCTACCACTGGCTGATTCCGGTAATAATTGAGGATTGCTCACCACATAAGCTCCCAAAATCAAAGCTATGGGTATTGCGATCGCTAAAGTAACATAAACTATTTTTCTCTGCTGCCTCCTGTCAGTTAAGTAATCTAAAACTATGGCAAATCCAGAGATAAGTAATAACAATAATTCCTGAATATGATTGTAGTACATAATTAATGCCAAAGGCAGAAGGTAAGATAGTTGCTTTTTGTCTCCATTCCTGGCATTGATTAAGATGATTAATGACCTTAAATAGGCAATGTAGGCTAGGGGAGTTGAAGAGAGAGCATAATATCTGTAGAAACCAAATAGATTAGTGCCGAAGAGAAAGATAGTGGCGACTACTTGAACTTTTGCCCAGGATTTGTCAAACCCTAAACGCAGAGCTAATAAATAAAACTGGTAGGCAAGCAAAAGTTGCCAAAAAGCACTGTAGATATCCAGGGCTATTCTTCGGTACAATGGCTGAACCTGAGACATCAACGTCCAGCCCCAAAAGTAGGTGAATTTATGATTAATTGGGTTGTCTTTAATCGAAGAATAGGCTGACCAGGAAAAAATTCTGCGAAAATGTTCCCAAGGGTCAGACGGAAATTCGAGATAAGCTCTTGGTATAAGAAACAGAGTAGCAAGCAATAACCAGAAGAAAATTTCGGCTAATTTAATCTGCTGTCGATTCTTGTTCTTATAAAGATAAACTAACAAGAAAATGAAATTGACTATATGTAGTACAATAAAGATGTTATGTAATGTAGATGTTGGTAAATTAGCAAATTTAAAATAGAGATATAGCAGCAGGTAAGGAACAAAAAAGAACCAACCATCAGCAAATAATAGTTTAGTCATGGGTCATTGGTCATTGGTACAAACAACAAACAACAAACAACAAACAACAAACAACAAACAACAAACAACAAACGACAAACGACAAACAACAAACAACAAACAACAAACAACAAACAACAAACAACAAACAACAAACAACAAACAACAAACAACAAACAACAAACAACAAACAACAAACAACAAACAACAAACAACAAACAA
>JAAHGR010000024.1 GCA_010672425.1 Symploca sp. SIO2E6 | reverse complement strand
AGTGGTGGTGGGAGAAGCACCAGAGGTGAACTCCCAGCTAGCAGAGTTTATCAGCGATCGCACTACTGAGCAAATCAAAAAAGTCCTCTCCCAATTCGACTTGGACAAAAATGGTCGGGATGCTGCTTTAGATGAGATTAAAGCCAATTCCGTCATCGCAGTGATCGAAGAGTTACCAGAAGAAGACCCCATCCGCACCGCAGCGGCAGAAAGTAGCCAAGTGGTTGATGGCGTCTTCAAAAAACTGACGAAAAAACTCATGCGCTCCCAGATTATAGAAGAAGGAGTCCGGGTTGATGGCCGGAAACTAGATGAAGTACGACCGGTTTCTTGTCTAGTGAGTGTCTTACCCCAAAGAGTTCACGGCAGTGCTCTATTTAATCGGGGACTCACCCAAGTGCTTTCTACAGCCACCTTAGGGACACCAGGGGATGCTCAAACCCTCGATGACCTCAATCCAGAAGGAGAAAAGCGTTATCTACACCACTACAATTTCCCCCCCTTCTCTGTTGGCGAAACCAAACCCTTGCGATCGCCTGGACGGCGTGAAATCGGCCATGGAGCCCTAGCAGAAAGAGCAATTGTACCAGTATTACCCCCCCAAGAAGACTTCCCCTACGTCATCCGCGTTGTTTCCGAAATCCTTTCTTCCAATGGTTCCACCTCCATGGGTTCAGTTTGTGGTTCTACCTTAGCCTTGATGGATGCCGGTGTTCCCATTACCAAACCCGTCAGCGGTGCAGCAATGGGTCTGATTAAGGAAGGGGATGAAGTGCGCATTCTCACAGACATTCAAGGGATTGAAGACTTTTTGGGTGACATGGACTTCAAAGTCGCCGGTACTGACAACGGTATCACCGCTTTGCAAATGGACATGAAAATCTCTGGTCTGTCTATGGATATCGTTTCCGAGGCGATTGGCCAAGCCAAACCAGCTAGGTTACACATCCTAGAAAAAATGCTAGCGGTAATTGACAAACCCAATACAGACCTCTCACCCTTTGCCCCCTGTCTGATGACCATGAAGATCGATCCAGAAATGATCGGTCTAGTAATTGGACCAGGAGGCAAAACCATCAAAGGGATTACCGAGCAAACTGGTGCGAAGGTAGATAT
Organism: Symploca sp. SIO2E6; assembly: GCA_010672425.1. Taxonomy (GTDB): domain Bacteria; phylum Cyanobacteriota; class Cyanobacteriia; order Cyanobacteriales; family Coleofasciculaceae; genus Caldora. Next base: position 8,794 of record JAAHGR010000024.1, on the reverse strand, counting down.
CGAAGACGATGGTACAGTCACCGTCTCGGCCATTGAACGGGAAAGGGCACAAAAAGCCATCAAATACATTCAAGGCATGACCCGCAAGCTAGATGAAGGAGAAGTATATGCTGGTCGTGTCACTCGGATTATTCCCATTGGTGCTTTTGTGGAATTGGTTCCTGGAAAAGAAGGCATGATCCATATTTCCCAATTAGCAGACTATCGAGTCGGCAAAGTCGAGGATGAAGTTGCTGTGGGAGATGAAGTGATCGTCAAAGTCCGGGAAATTGACAACAAAGGTCGCATCAATCTTACCCGTTTAAATATTCATCCCGATGAAGCAGCAGCAGCGCGATCAGCTAGTAGCTAGTGTTTTGAAGGCAGGAGGCAGAAGGTTTTAAGGCAGTCCCCTCCTGGGAGGGGTTGTGGGTGGGTTCTGCTGCCTGTTGCCTACTTACAAGTTAAAGGTAATCAATAAAGATGTTTTCTTTCAAAACCACATCTCCAACCAATGCCAGAGACGAACTTTTCAAGTTATTAGATCTGGTAGTAGAAAATCATCAAGTTTATCTTATCAACCGTCGTGATGGTGAAAATGTAGCCTTGATTGCTGAGTCAGATTTAGTTAGTTTAGTTGAAACAGTTTATCTTTTGCGCTCTCCTGCGAATGCGCATCGGTTATTTGAGGCCATAGAAGAGTCCAAAACAGGAAAGATTGCACCTCAATCCATTGCAGAACTTAAGCAGGAGTTGGGAATTGAGCAAGAAGAAGAAAAAGAAAGCTCAGAGTAATACAGGTTGATATGAGATTAAAGCCTTGGAGTAAATTTCTAACTAGCTGCTATAATAATTTAATTAAGGTAGACACCTGAAACAATCAAATCTTATGAGATAGATCACTGAAACAAATGGTTATTAGTACAAAATCAACAGAAATAGATCGATATAATTGGGGTCAAGAAGAGCTGAACAAAATCCTGAATCAATATGATATTGATAATCAGGATAAAATTATCAATTTTTATAGGTTAACTATTGCTAGGTTTAATCAAAATAATCCTAAATTAACAGGTGAATTCAATCAAGCAGTAAGGGAAACATTAACTATTGCTTTATCAGGATTAGTCATTGATAGTTCGATGATTGTATCTCCTTTGGCGTGGTTTGCTAATAAATATGATTCTGAAGATATTGTAGAATCTTGTAACCAGTTAATAAACCAAATATTTAAACTTCAAAGCTCAAAATTATCAATCAAGTATGGGTCAAATAAAGCTACGGAGATGATAGAGTTTTGATGAGTTGGGATGATTTATTGAAGGAAGGGGAAGAAACAGTAAAAATAGTTTGTCAAGGTCTACAGAAAAGAGGTTTTGTGACAGGAGAGTCTCTGAAAACTATCCATGGTACTGATGAGGATATTCCCATATTTAATAGTAATAGAGAAAAGCTATTTTGGATATCGGTTAAAACTGTTTATGGTCAAGTAGAGAATCCTCAACAAATTAATTTTCCTGGGTGGATGTGTGGAGAAGTTGACAGTAAACAATGGTGTAATCCACCATCAATAATTATTTGGTTTTGTCGTAGCACTGGAGTTGCTTGGGGTGCAGTTACACCAAAAAGACCAAGTTTAAGATGGTTGGTATTCCCTAATAAATATGGAAAAATTATCGATCAAAGAAAAACTAAATTATTAAACAGAAACGTCTATATTTTTCCATCTTATTGTGTGCCAATTGATGAGATTCTTACGAAAGAGGAAGTGATTCGACGGATAGAGTTATTAGTTAATAAAAATAGTTGAGTTTGACGAATCTGAAGAGATTTTCAAGTACGAGCGCACTTTTTACATTGCTCAATTATCACTACACCAAAGCAAGATATTGACTTGATCGAAGCAAGGCTGAAACGAGCGAAGGAACATCATTTAGAGAATTATACCTAAGCAGCAAGGAGAGTGAATATGACTCAAGAAGTGATTGGAGTGCAAACAAGTAACGGTAATGTCTTTGCCGATTTAGGTTTAGAGAACTCAGACGAATTACTTGTCAAAGCAGAACTTGCTCGTAAAATTAGCAACATCATCACTCAGCAGCAAATGACACAGGCTGAGGCAGCAAAGCTTTTAGATATTGATCAACCAAAATTATCCGCTTTAATCAATGGAAAGTTAGCCGGTTTTTCGATTATGCACCTGTTTCGTTTCTTAAACGCTTTTGATCAAGATGTCGAAATTGTAGTAAAAACAACACCATTATCCGATTCACAGGCTCGCACGCGGGTTGTTGCTCTGTGAAGAACAGATCCCGTCTGCCCGACGGTACGCTGTTTATTCCTTTGAGCAAAATAAGTTTGGCAGCATTATGGTCACGGTGCATAACTGTTCCACAACTATGACATCTATGGGTACGAGTAGACAAAGATTTTTTAACCCGTGTACCACACACAGAACAATCAGTAGATGTGTAGTGGGGGGCAACTGCTATTGCCCAAATATCAAAAACTTTGGCATAGTAGTCAATCCAATTGGTGAACAGTGACCATGATACATCACTAATAGATTTAGCTAAATGACGGTTTTTAACCATGTTTTTCACCTGCAAGTCCGGGCTACGCCCCGCTTCGCTAACATAGACTACCAAGTCGCTAGACTGGACAAGCGCTCTTGCTGTCTTGACAACAAAATCTTTACGCTGTCTGCTTACCTTGAGGTGTTTCTTAGCTAACTTCTGTACGGCTTTGCGACGGTTAGAAGAACCTTTTTTTCGTTGAGAAACCCGACGTTGTTGACGTTTTAAAGATTTTTCGGCCTGACGCAATAGCCGAGGATTATCAACAGTGTTACCATTAGAATCAGTGTAGAAAAATTCAAGTCCGACATCAATTCCTACTTGGCGACCACAATGTTGATGTGGTATCTTCCGTTCTACATCAACGCAAAATTGACAATAATAGCCATCTGCTCGTTTAATGATTCGGACACGCTTAATCTGCTTTACAGAGTAGAAACTGAGCTCACGAGTACCAACAAGTTTCAACTTACCCGCCTTAAAACCATCAGTAAATGTGATGTGTTTTCTCTCAGCAGAAAGTTTCCAGCCTGAGGTCTTGTACTCTACCGAATGTCCGCGTTTTTTAAATCTTGGGAATCCTTTTTTACCTGGTTTATTAGTTTGGCAATTGTCATAAAAGTGCTTAATTGCCAACCATGCTCTATCAGCAGAAGCTTGACGAGCCATAGAATTGAGCTTATGGGCAAACACAAATTCTTTGGCTAAGACAGCACAAAGTTTTTGGAGGTCGTTTTTGCCAACATTTTTGTTATCCATCCAATGTCAACAGAGCCTTGTTACGAATAAACAAAGCAGTTCTAATAGCTTCATCTATTAAGTTGTACTGATATTGCTTACCTTTTAACTTGGCTTCTAAAACTAACATCGGCTCGACCTGTTGACGATGAAGAAAATATAGTATAATGTGTTCAATAATTGCAAGCTCTTGAGCATCATCTTAGCAAAACTTCATAAATTACCAATAGACATGGACATAAAACAACATACTATTAGTTATTTTTGTAGAGGTGCTGGTAATGCGACAAGAGTCAAACAATTCGCAATATACATTGCTTCTAATAAAAGAAAGATTGACTTCACCTTCATGTGATACGCATTCATCCCACACCTAGAAGGAGTGGGCTTTCTGCTTCAATTACTGTAAAGAGGTTATATCATCTGCCCAACCCATTGGTTGCAAAATCCATGAAATTACTCTTAGCGTGATCTCCTCTTTATAATCCACGTCCTGGTTTGCAATCTACAAAACCTAATGCCTCTGTGTCGAGGAAACTAGCGATTGCCATCTCAATGACTGCTTCAATTGGATATTCAATTTCAGCAGCACGAGCAATCAGAGCAGCTCGAATTCGTTCTGGCAAGCGTCCCAAAATGATTTTGGCATCAGTGGGAGAAAGTTGCTCCTGAAGTTTGGCTTGCATAGCTTTACCTTGGTTAGCATGAAAGCAAGAAAGCTGATGGCACAGAAATTATGTTCCCATAAACTTTGTCACAGCCTAACATCATACTACCCAGAAGCCCGACTTTTTGAAAAAGTCGGGCTTCTTTTGGGGAGTTTAAGATTGTTTTTACCTTCTAAAACGGCAAGCCGGGGATTTTGATACCACCGGGAACAGGAATGTGATCTGCTTGCAGCAGCGCTTGCGCTATCGCGAATTTCTTGTTCTACCCGATCTTTGATAACATCGGTGAGACCATTGGCGGCAGATTCAGCGAAACTGGCATCTCCTGTGTTGGCAACATCGAAGATACAGCCATCCATCAACTCTGATTCTACTCCTGCTTCCCGACAAATCTCTTCGGCTTGGCGAATTCAGAAAAAAAACTTAACCCCCATTCGGCATTAATCTACTTGCATCTTCTAGATAGCTTGCTGCTTTGCCAATCTGTGCATCAGTTTCTGGAACAAGAGACTCCAGATTCTTCATCAATTGCTGTTTTTTTTCACCATCTAGCTTCTGATTTTCCTGCGCTTGTTTCAAGTTGTCTCGGTAGCTACCAAGATAATCATCGAGATTTTGGAAAAAGGCATCAACTTGGTGTTGGAAGTCTTCTTGAATATATTCCTTAATTCTTTGTTCAACTTGTTTGACATTAGCCTTTATTGATTCCTTGAACCGAGCTACTATATCGGATTTGGAAACTTCATAATAATCTTTTGATTTTGTTAGTTCACGAGATTTTCTCACAGGAACAGTTTTTTTATGTTCCCAAAGCCATAAGGTATAAAAACGCCTTTCGATACGAGTTTCATAGTCTGTGTAATATTCTGTTTCTTTCCAATAGCGCGTCTTTGTTTCAACACTTCCGCGACGCGGTTTTACGAAACTCATTTCATCTGATGATATTTTTAGTGGTTGAAATGATAGATTGATATTGAAGGCTTTGTTTAATCGCTTCTGTGCTTCCTTAATAATTGGTTCTGTCTCTCGCTCTAACAAAATAACCAAATTTCGTTGAGATTTAGTTATTAATCGCTGAGTTTCAGTACGTGCTTCATCCAACAATGTATTTACTATTTCTATGATTTCCTTCTCCAATTTTTCTTGAAATGATATAGCAGCGGAATAATCTTCGAATGTTTTTTTCTTCTCTCCCTTAAATTTTTGCAAAACATCGTAAGGCAGGTCACTACTAGATAACTGTGTCAACAAATTTCTGATATCTCCCTGAAGTTGAGTCTTAACTGCATCTACTTGCTTTAACCGACCTTTACATACTTCAAGGTGATTTAAATCTGCCTCTAGTGCTTGAATTTGTTTCTTAAGTTCTTCTGCATTAGCGGCAACAGCACCTCGCTGTAATTTCACATCATTGCGCAGTTGTTCTAGATGACTACGACTTAGATTAAGCGCAGACTTAATGCACCGAGGTGCAGTACTTTCCATTAAGGCAACAATAGCTTTCTCTAGGAATAAAGAAAACCCTGACTTTTTCCAAACTCTCTGGGCAGCCATTTTTATTTGTTGATTGTCTATATCCTTAAGTGTTTCTTCCCAAAGCGCACCAAAGGCCGATTGAGCTAACAACTGGGCAGCTTCCATCTGTGCTATATTTTGATTTGGATTTCTTTGCAATTCTAGTAAAAAATTGTTAGCACTAAAAGCATACGATGCAGATATTTCAAAGATTCGGCTGTTATTATTGCTACTGCTTATACCAAATTGTGCTTCAACAAACTGTTTTACTTCATCAATTGTCATGTCACCTTTTTTCCTGGCATCGACTTTGTTTATCAAAACATAAAGTGTTTCTTTTCCTCGCAGCTGAATTACCTTTTGAACTTCCTTTTTAACTTCTTCAGATGCTTTTGTTTTCAGTTGAGTAAAGTCGAGAACAATTAAGACTATTGAACTTTGTTTAAGTTGCTTGTTTACCACATGTGTTAGTTTCAGGTTTTCTCCAGCTTCGTTCGGACCTGGTGTATCAACAATTATCAGATTACCCATCTGCTCTGACTGAGTAGTTAGCTGCGATCGCAAAAAGGGAGTCTCGATTTGTGGAACATCAGTTAAAGCTCGAAGTGGGTCTATGGAGGGGTCTATTATAGTACATAGGCGGATTACATCATTCAAGCCAGTTAAAGTTTTAATGATTTCTTCTCGACCAACTGTTTCCGCACGGGTAACAAATCCACATATACCACAATGGATATTATCTAACAAATTCATTAAATGAGGATGCTGAGAAAGTTTTTTCTGTGCCCATTGAATACCACCATTATTACTAATTTGACTCTGCAAAGCTGCAACTGTATGTTTGAAAACTTTTATGATTTCAGGACTTAGGATTAAAATTGGTTCTGAAATATCAGCTCTTAAGATAATTTCAGTAGGAAGAGTTGTCATTGCAGCATTACGACTAGGCAGTAAATTCTGACCAACAATTGCGTTGATAATAGTAGATTTACCAGCTTTCATCGGTGCAACAATTGCCATTACTAGCTCCAAATTTTCTACTCGGCGACGTTCATTATCTACTTGCTTGTGAAAATCAGCATATTTACGACCTGAACTATCAGCACTGAGTGCGATGCTAGCACGATTCATTAAAGAACTAATTTCTGCTAGTAATTTAACAACATTTGATTGTAGTTCTTGAACATTAGGTTGGTTGTTGTAATTCATATTTTTAATCAAAAAAGAGTTTAATTGGTTCAAACTTAATGGTGTTCAAGTTTTGAATTAACTGATTTACTCGTATTGATTGATCATGATTGTCAAGCCGCTGATATACTTGAGCTAATTCAGTCAAAAATGGAATATCACTTCGCTCTGCTCCTTTAACAAGCAAGTCTAGATCAGGAAAAACCTGTTCGCCTGTTTTCTGGTAATACCAACTCATCAAAGCATTTTCAATCGGCTGACTCGCCTCTTCTTCCAAACCGCACTCACAGAGCATGACAGCTTGCTCCATACGATAGAAATGCTCTTTGGTTGGCTCCCTATAACAAAGCAAGTCATAGTAAATACCAAACTGACTAACAAGTAGCTTAAAATTCTCAGACTCTTCTGAAGTGTATCGACTCAAATTAGGACGCTTGCCACTAACAAACAAATGGTGAGCATCACTTAAGATACCAACAACTGTAGCGATGTAATAAGCTATAATATCTTGAACATCCAGCAAATTTTTTGACTGAACATCAAAGGATTCTAGATTGAGATGAAAACAGCTATCTTCTTGTTCCGGTAGTAAGTTCCAAACGGTGATAGCTGGATGAACTCTCTGTCCTCCCTGTACCATACCATGTATTAAGATAATAGGAAGCTCAGCTAAAGCCGCAGATATAACTGCTATATCTCTATCCGTCTGACGCAGAGGACGCTTAAAATATCCATCACATTTAACCACACCATCAAACCACTGTGTCTTCTGCCAAGCAGTATTGATTGCTACACGAAAATCATGTGGAGAAGCACCATCATCATTGGCTCTGTAATTAATTTTATTATCCCAAAATGGTGCAATCAGTACTAAAGGCTTACGATTTGACTCATAAATTCCTCGTAATAACCTAGCTGCGTCTTCTGATGTATCTAAGAAAGGACTATTTTCCTCAAACTTCTGCAACCGTCGATTAATGACTGTTGTTTGAATAGCATAGTGACTGCGACACTGTTCTATTTCTTTGGCGTGTTCGTGAGCTAGCAGACGTAACCTCAAATCTCGGTATAGCTGAAGTTCACTAGACCAAGTTGTTTCTCGTAACCGCAGGATATGAGCTATTCCTTGCTCTTCTATGCGATTTTGGTGTCCTCTTTCTTGAGCTGCCGCATCCAAATCTGCTTTGAAAGCTTGCTCTCTGAGACGAGCACTATGAGTTTGTTCTTGTTCATGCAGGCGATAATGATGACCCCTTTCCTGTGCTTGTCTATCCAAGACTTTAGTTAAGGCAATCTCACGACAACGATGCCAACTTGCTTGTGCTTGTTCTTCTAAACGATATTCGTGACCCTGTGTTAGTTCTTCGAGACGATTTGTGTGATTATAATTCTGTAAATATATTTGCCTCTGTGTCGCCTCATATGATTCAGGTTTTCTGTCAGCACGCCGCAAAAAAAAGTCTAGGACACTCTTTACCGCAGCTGCACCAGAAGAAATCAGGGTGAGTTGACCAAATGCAGTATTGTTGTTTTGGTTAAGCATTGCTGACAGCGAATTCTAGAGTACATGAACCTTTCAACTAGACCAAAAACTCAGACTTATCTTTATTCAGCTTCAATCCACCCTTTAATCGTTTCCACAGGAATGCTGATGAGTGGATGATTGAAAATAACCTTCAGCGCCTCAACACCTCCTGCTTTGAAAGCACCACGCAATCGCTGCTTCAAAGTTGGATTTTCTTTGATAGCTTGCTCAATTACCTCAGCCACAACTACCTGTTTTTCAGATTCTGTTGTATTCAGCTGAGTTTGCTCTAACTGTGTCAATAGTTGTTGAATCTCTGCTGCTGCCTCAGCAAGATTTGATTGGGAACGGTAACTTGTTTGGATTGCGGTAGGGTTGCCAACAACGTTACCATTAACAACGTTCCCTATCTTGGCATTGACATTCCCTATCTTGGCATTAGGAAAGTTGAAGCCACGAAATTCTGTCATGATTTTAATAAGTTAATTAAGTTTGAATGGTTCCGGGATCGCCTTGGACATCACCACAGCAAATATTACCGACGTGTGGATCGTGCATATCGTTGTACTCAGTGTGATTATCGTAGTAGTTAACTACTAATCCCA
>JAAHGR010000239.1 GCA_010672425.1 Symploca sp. SIO2E6 | reverse complement strand
TTATTGTAACTGTTGAAAATTATACATCGAAAACATCTTTTATTGACTTAGAGCCTGTGGAGAAGCACAAGTCTTATCAGGGCACAAGAGTCAACAGAGGATTGTTTCGCTCGAATAATGGCACTTTTGATATAATAATAAAGTTGCCTCTTATATCCTGCGTCAGACGAATGATAACTCAACCAATAAGTACAGAGCATATTGCCATAGACTCTGACTATTGTTTTGGTAAACCCCGCATTGTTGGAACAAGAATGTCGGTTGCTGCGATCAGCTTCGCTGGTGCTGAAGGCAATCGCACAGATGTATTTGGAGATGGGACAATCTTTAGAGGACATTGCCATCAAGTACAATTTGCCCTTAGCAGCAGTTCATGGTGCGATGGCATACTACTACGATCATCAGTAAGAAATAGATCGTCACAGTCTGGAAACTGAGAGGATTGTTGAAAGGATGAGGCTTAATAGTGCTCCATCAAAATTTCAGAAAAGATGGAGAGAGATAAGAGGTGAAGGATAAAATTCGCTTTCACCTCGATGAGCAAGTTGATCCTGAAATTGCTTCACAACTAGGTCCGGAGTGGTATTGATGTCACAACAACAGTTGAGGTAGGACTGCGTACTGCTAAAGATGAATCTCAGTTCGAGTTTATTTGTCAACAGAAGCGGGTTCTTTTTACTCATGACCAAGACTTTCTCACTATTGCCAGCCGTACTAGCGCTCATCCCGGCATAGTTTACTGTAAGCAGAGAACTCGCTCTCTTGGAGAGATTATAGAAGGTTTAGTTTTGATTTATGAAGTTTATTCGCCTGAGGAAATGGTTGGGAATGTTGAATATTTATGAGGGATACCCATACCAACAAGCATTAGATTCAGCAAAAGTTCAAAAGGCTCTGGATATTCTCCAGAATCTCATCAAGTTCAATATCGAAACGAGTCTTAAGGAACTCCATTAACCCAGCTCCCCGCTTGAGAATTGTGGGTAAGGCATCCATAGCGTTTTCAGCCATTTCTCGCAAGCTATAGTTATTACGCTCTACTCCTAACTTACCGATAGTATCCAAGTGATTCAGTGCCTTCTTTTTATCCTTCTCACTCAAGCCAGAATCTGGAGATGCAATCGCAGCTTGTAGCTGTTTGAGTAAATCAGCTAGGGTTGGAGCTTCTGGTGATTCTGACTCACTGAGCTGATTAATCGTATTAGTAACTGTACCACTGATATCACCACCAGCCACACCGGTTAGATTCTCGCCAGCTACAGCAGTGCTTCCATCAACAGCCACACCACTAATTGTGCTGCCAGTTACATCGCTAATTTTGATATCGCTACTTTTGTCTGGCATAGTATCTCCTTGATGATTATAGGTTTGTGCATAAAATCCAGGACGGCTGATGGCCATGCTCACCATTCCTTCTAGCCTGCCAATCTGGTTATCCTTTTCTGCTAGTAACCGAGAAATTGCTGCTGGTGGTAAAGTACTGAGGTAGTCGTAAGTCTCAAAGTATGCTGCACTCAGTTGGGAATGGTCTGCCTGAGGGGAAATTTCAGCTCTGAGCAATAACTTATCCTTACTCTTACCCCGTTTCTCCATAGAGACAAGCTCCAACCCAGCTTCTGGATTTTCTTCCACTAGCCTTTGCCATGCGATCGCAATCAAGCGAGGATCTATAGTTTTGTTATGGTACAAGTCAAGAGTTCGTACCATTGGAGCAATAAACTCAGCAAACTCTCCTTCAGCAAAGTTTTTGTTCCAGTCATCTGGTTTACGACGGGGGTTAGGGTCATCCTGAGTTGGTAAGAGCATAAAGACATAATCGCACCTCACCCCATTCAGCTGGGTAGTAGTTGTAATTCCCCAGTCTTCAATTGTGGCTCCCGTGAGAGTAGCTCCAGTTAAGTCTGCTCCATCCAGCTGTGCTTGCTTAAGCTTTACTCTGGAGAGATTGGTATCCTGGAGATTGGTTCCGTTAAGGTCAGCTCCAGTCAAAACGGCATCCGTTAAGTCAGCTCCCTGCAATGTCCCATCTTTGAGCACTGAACTGGTAAAGTTAGCACCAACTAGATTTGCTTCCTGTAAATTAATACCTTGCAGGTTGAGGAGGTGGTCATATTCCTGGTTATTCCCATTTCCCGTAATTACTAGTTCACGCACTTTGGTATCTTGAAGATAGCTGGTTCCCAGTCTTGCGCGGTCAAGTTTGTTGGCGTTGTGCCAGCGGGTACGGGTAAGGTTAGCTTTTCTGAAGTCTGTACTCTTGAGTCTAGCTTCTTTAAAATCAGCATCAGTTAAGTCGGCATTCCTAAAGCTGGTTCCTCCTATAGCTGCAAAAGCGATCGCAACAGCACGAATCCAAGCATCCCTTTCATCTCCTTTCAGAGAACGCCAGCCAATGTACACACCGAGCAGCGCGAGTGCTCCTGTTAGTGCTCCTGCGAGTGCTCCTGTGACTGTGACTGCGAGTGCCCCTGTTCCTGCGAGTGTTCCTATGGCTGTTCCTCCTGCGAGTCCTCCTGCTGCTGCTCCTGCTGCTACGACGGCTGCTGCAATTGCTAGTGCTCCTGCTGCTGCGACGGCTGCTGCTGCGATTGATAGTGCTCCTGCGGCTGCGAGTGCTCCTGCGACGGCTGCTGCTGCTGCGGCTGCGAGTGCTCCTGCTGCTCCTCCTGTGACTGTGACTGCGACTGCGACTGCTTCTGATTGTGCTGCGAGTGCTCCTGCTGCTCCTCCTGTGACTGTGACTGTGACTGCTGCTGCGACTGCGAGTGCTCCTGCTCCTGCTCCCAAACCTGCGGCTAGACCCTTGCGGATAGCGACAATCAAGAAGACTGCAAGCACAATTAGAGAAACTATGGCAGCAGTGAGGTTTGTGAAATTACCGGGGCTGAATAACAGTGATATCAAAAAGCTAATCCAGATTGAAAAAAGCCCAGATAGTGCAGATAGCAGCCACGATACTCCTACCAAGAAAACTGCCCAACGCCTCTGCAATCCAGCCTTAGCACCACAGAACTTAGCACCTCTGAGGTGAGCATTAGTAAAATTAGTCCCTCGGATATCCGCCTCACTAAAATCTGCACAAGCGAGATTCATGCCCTTAAAAGACTGACCCCTGAGACACTCACCACTAAAGTCTCTCCTACCATCCTTATATCTCCTCAAAACCTCACTAGCTTTCATCCCGGCTATCTTTCCATCAGGGGCATTGTCTGGACACGATGCACCTCAGCTTCCAGTGCCGCCAACCTTTCCTCAATTACTGCTACCTTCTCCCTCAAAGGCACATCCTCGGCACAATCGAGATAGAGTGCCAAAGCACTGAGTACCACCTCAGTCTTAGTCGTACCATTGCGGGTAGCATGAGTCTTGAACCGTTCATCAATGTGGGGAGGGATTCTGATATTGAGTTGCGGTAAAGCCATTGTGCTCTCGCCAGATGAATGCTCCTAGTATAGCGCGGTATTTCCCTGTGTGGCAGACTCACGTAAGATTAGGTATACCACTCAGGTAGAGCTGACTACTTTTTAGAACAAAACCTCTGATAAGCCAATGAGTCGCACTATAGACTTGCCCTCCATCAAAGCCACCAAACGACTCAGAAGCAGGGCTCTAAGTGCCAATGAAATTACCGCACTCCTTAAGGCTTGTCGGGATGACCCCACTTCCCAAGGAGTCAGAGATGCAGCCTTAATTGTTATCCTACGGGGTGCTGGGTTAAGGAGAGCTGAAGTGGTGAAGCTGAAACTCTCAGACTTTAACGCGGAGAAGTTTTTATTATAAGTGATTATCCTTTCCTTGATATAACTACTGCTAAATATGATAGGAGGGGAGAGGAAACTAAGCGGAGAGCAGTGCAGAAACTGGGGTTTTAAATTTTGGCAATCTGGGAACTAGGAATTTCCACCAGAGTAAAACTAAGAGAAATAGTTTCTGAATTCTTTTTCAGCGATTCAATCAATGCAAGAATTTTGAATTTTGAATTTTGAATTTTGAATTTGCCGTTAGGCGCTTATTACTTATAAAATTGCCTGATCAATCAGCTCATAATAAGCTTCAAAGATGGGATATTGATGACGAATAAGTTTGATATATTCAGTTTTTCCTTGCTTGATTTGATGGACAACTGCACGACTGTAGGCATAAACTGGGTCGGTTTCCAGAATGGTTTTTCCATGGGAGAGTTGAAAATGAAATAATCTATCTAAATTCTCAATTTTGGGAAGCCAAATGGCTTCTCCTCCCTTGAGTAGGACATCCAGATAAATCTGAAATACTTGGGTAAGATGGGGGCGAATAAATGTTGGTAATTGGTCAAGTGGTATGGGACTTTTTAAGGGTTGGCCAAGCTGACTCCAATGCAATGCTCTGGCGAAAGCTGGATTGCTAAGCTGTGTGATCTCATCTGGAGCAAAGTTGCTTGGTTCTCGCAGTGGTGAGGGTAAGATTCCAAGAAGAACTAGGGCCTGCTGTACAGCTAGTAAGAATTGCTCTGGGAACAATTGTGCGTCTGTTGCATCAAACAACATCAATGGCGTTTGAGTTGCTGAGCAGGCTTGAATTACTTTTGGGATTGCTTGCCATCCTGTTCTGTAGGTTTCTAAGGGTTCGTGTAGGAGTTTCGGCAGCTGGTAGAGTTGTGACCAGGGCAATAAGCTACTCTGTTCTATCATCACATCCCAGCAGGGAAAACCAAGTTCGGCAGCGTGATGATCTAACTCTTCTGGGGCAACTTTTTGTCGAGTCTCTTGCCAAATTTCTAGCTTTTGGTGGTGATCGATACAGCGCTGAAGAGCAAAGTTGCTCTTAAAAAAAGGAGAATCAAATTCTGGAGCAGAAAAGTCCTTCGCCTGATTAGCTTTTTGTACTTTGATCAGTTCCCAAAAAGACTCTGGAAACTCAGTTTTAAAGGCATTGAGTTGTAATTGGGAAAAATCCTTGGTGTTTTTGGCAAGTTCTAATTGAGCACGATGGGATTCTAGAATATAGCGATCGAGAATGAGATCAAGGGTTGTACTAACTTGTGAGGCAAAAGTCAGTGCTGGGTTCCGAATTTGGAGCAGTTGGAGATCAATCAGAGCCAAAAAGTTTTGCCACTGTTGTTTGCTGAAATGATGGCTGTTGTTTTTGCTGAGGACTTGCAGGGGAATTTGACGGAGATCTCGTCCTGTTACAGTAGCTTGAGATTCCTGATGCTGGACGAGGTGCAACAAATGCTCATAGCCTCGCGCAATTCGTTGTTCTCCCCAGGAGAAGGATTCATTTAAACTGAGATCAAATAGGTAGCCTGGTTGATGGGGAAGCTTTGAAGGCTGAGTCGCGAGCATTTTAGCGATTGCTGTCGTTAGACTCCGAGCAACTCCTCCTGTCCCCACAATCTTTAAGTGGCCTTGGGTTTTTCGGTGATGTAAATCAGAGAAGGTCATCTGGTAGGAATTATTCAAAATTAGCCCGAAATCCTAAAACCAAATTTTAGTTGATTGTGTGCCAGTTGGCGATCATCAGGTTTGCCGTTAAGCCATAAACGATGAAACTTACGCTTTGCACCTTGATTTTCCTGGAATGGTGTGCGGGTGTGCAAAATTCGGGTATTATCCATGACCAGGATTTCTCCAGGCTGAAGTTTATACTGTAATTTGTTGGCTCCATTCTCCAGGTAAGTTTGTATGAGGTGGTAAGTTTGAGCTACTTCTGGTTTGGCTTGCACTGTAACCTGATGGTCACTGGGTCGATAAGTCAACATCACGCGATCGCCTGCGTGTACAAAAACAGGACCTCGGTAAACTTCACCATTAACAGTTGTCGTTACTACAGCATCAGGTTCAAAGAGTGCTTCAAGTCCAATGGGATCCTGTTCTTGGAGAAAATTGTAGAGAGTTTCGGCTGGGACAATTTGAGATTCTCCTCCAGTCTCGGTGGCAACAACGCATTGCAGGATGGCAACTTTGGGAGGAGTTGGCATAAAACTCCCATCAGTATGAAAGTTAAACGGTTGCCCTGTTAAAGCAGTGTAGTTTGCCCCAGGCGTGGGTGTTATAGTAGCGATGCCGTCGCTATCAGAACTACGGTGGGGCATAATCTGACCAAAATATGAGCCTAGATCCAGCAAGTTTTGCCGAAAGTTAGAGACGCGATCGCAAGCAATAATAATACAACCGAACTGATTGAATACGTCCACTAGTGCATTACGCATTGCCTGAGACATTTGACTAATTTGCTCGACTTGAAACCTAATTAAATTAGGATGTTTCAGATATGAGTTGCCTGTCACAGGGTGATTCCCTGGACTAAATATTGGTAAGAGCTCTTGCTCTAGCAAACTTAAAACTTCCGATGTTGAATAACTACGTTGTTCTTGCAGGGACAGCTCTTTGATGAAGGTTCGGAATTGTTCGTAGTATTGTTGGGGGAGTGACTGATTTAAATGGCGCTCAAAGAGATATTTGAAATTGCTTGCTCCACTGCACTTGCCAAACCAGATTTCTGGTTCCTGATCAGGAAAGATTGTGTAGCTATGGCGATCGCGCAGCAATGAATGGACATGAACACCCGTTTCATGACTATGAGCGGCAGGAGAGTAGGGAGGATTAGCTCGGACTCCGAGACGAGCCAAAGCCTCTGGAACAGCTGCCAAAGCACTATAATTAATGTTTTCTACTTCCCAACCCCAACGCATTCTTAATCCATGTAAAACCTGCTCTAAAGGTACATTCCCAGCACGCTCTCCAATTCCCGAAAAGGTTCCAGAAATACCGCTCGCCCCTGCATAAATAGCCTGGAGAGTATTTTCCAGTGCCAAACCCAGGTCATTGTGAAAGTGTACCCCTAGGGCAGCACCATTAGTCACTTCCAAAAGATTACGCAGCCAAACATAGCTCTTTTCCGGGGTTAGACATCCCACTGTATCGCAGAGGAAAAAGAGTTCAACATAAGGTGCAAATCTTGAAATGCACTCAGTTAAAAAATCAAAATCTGCACGGCTAGCATCCTCTGCCGCAAAACAAACTTTTAAGCCGCGATCGCGGGCATACTGCAAGTGCTTTAAAGTCTTTTCTAGCATCGACCAGCGAACTTGCTCAATCACACTTAGCGGAATATCATCATCAATCGTTTTACCTTGATATTCCAGTTGGCTCTGTACTTGTTTGTCTCGCAGAAATAGGAGCCGATCCGATACAGCATGAAATAAGACAATTTGCTGAACACCAGTCTCCCAAGATTGATCAATAAACTGAGTTCCCATCATTGTGCTAGCAGTAATCTGAGCAGCAATACCTTGGTTAATCAGTTCATTAACCAGGTCAGCTTCTGTCGGATGAATTGCTGGCATGGACTCAATTTGGTGAACCCCAGTAGCTGCGATCAAATGAGCAAGATTCGCTTTGGTTTCCTGATCAAAGTAAAGTCCTGCTTGCTGTTCCCCATCCCGGAGTGTACTATCATTAATAGTAATTTTTATAGACTTCATTATTATATTTTATACTGAAGTTACAGTGAGGCATTGTGATTAATGGTGCTGATGACCTGTTGGGCACCATTCACTTTGCTGGTTTAGCTGGATTGAGCGTTACCACCTCTTCTCATAACCTAATCTTACTAGTCGCAAATTACTGTATTAACTTTTACAAATGCATAAAATTATGAACAAGAAAGCAATGTTCTGTTAACTCATCCCCCGGAAGACAGCACGGGGGATTGCACCCTCCTTCGCCCCGCTACGCTAACGTGCCGCTACGCTAACGTGTTAGCAAGTTATTTGTTGTTAGTTGTTTGTTTTTTACAAATAACTAACAACAAATAACAAGGCGGCGGGCGGCTATCCCTTCCATCTAGAGAAGGAATGGTCTTCCCGCCGCTTTCGGTGATCACATTTCCCAAACTTGGACAAAACTCTCAAACTCTACCGTAGAATATTGAGTCGGGAACTTATTGATCATCCATCAGCGTCATACGAGTCATGTCTTATTTGATTTGGTTATCACGGGTAGCATTACTTGGCTTGGCGGGAACAGCGGCAAGCGCCATGTTGTTATTCTTCACAGGATCTAAGGAAAATAGTGACTCTAACCAAGTCATTGCTCTGACTCAGGAAAATATTCAAGCCTGGGAATCCCGAATGGCTTCGCCGCCAACCCCTACAACCCAACTCAGTTCAGCAAAGCAATTAGGGAAAGAGGCAAAAGTCCCTGAGCGCTATTTTGATCTCAACCAAAGTTTGAGTCTCAATGCCTCTCTATTTGCCACTTCTACCTCCCTAGGAATGGTAGCAATTGGGGTAGCAGAAGGGAATTATCGTTTGTTCATCGAAAATGGTACTCTGTATTTAGAGCAAACTGCTGGCTACTTTGGACATACTGATCCAGGAAATTTATCCTGGGGTGAAGTGGTTACCAACTACGGACCTTGTAGTGATCAAGGACGCAGTGGGGGTAATATTGCTAAAGCTGAGCAAATGTGTTCACAGCGGGCACTGACAGGACTTTCGAGACAACTGGTTGATTTAAACGCAGCGGGAATTGATCCCAATGCTGACTTAGAAGCCTTACTCAACACGGCAGATCTTTACAACCAAGCTAGATTAATCCATTCTCGTAAATTTCCCGAAGCCTTAGTCCTAGCACGCCAAGGAGGTAAAACCGGAGTTGAGGCAATTGCTTGGGCAAGAACTGCATCTTTCTACATCAATCAGTATCAGGAGTTTGACTTACAACAGGGTGAGAATAAAGCTAGTGGACTGATTGGCATCTGTGCCAGAGAAAACCTAGCTATAACTGAATGGCAATGTGTTTATAAGGATCAGCTGCGACGAGCCCAGGCTATTGCCTCCGTTTTAAACAAATATCGACAAATTTCTTCTTTGTAGATGGGGAAAACTTTCCTTAGGACTGCTACAGATATCAATGAAATGAGTCTTACTCTTGTGGAACAGGCATCTTGCCTGTCCTGATCTACCTCAGTGCGATCGCCAATCTTGTAGGTTGGGTTGAGGAACGAAACCCAACAGTAGAGAATTTAGGCACTTCTACAATACTGCACTAATATCAAGTCCGGATAATTAATTATAATTCCCTTCGACCTTGCAACCTTCTTTCTTCCCTCCTGCCTCGGAGCCTCCTGCCTCCTGCCTCGTTTCCACCAAAGTGTAAGTATTCAACCGGACATGATATAACACTCTCATCGGCAACATTGCGAGTTGTCCTGTAATTTCGACAGAGAAAACTCAATGTTACTAACCAATGCAGCAGTTTGCTCTGCTATGAGGTAGGTTGTTGCTCCTGCGTTGATCCCCGGTGGATCCCCCTAAATCCCCCTTAATAAGGGGGACTTTGATCTGGGGACTTTTATCTACTGTGCTGTATTGGTAGGGGCGCAATGCTTGCGCCCTCAATGCTCAATGCTTGCGCCCTCAATGCTCAATGCTTGCGCCCTTGAACTTGTCACCATTGGTCAATCGGTAACAAAAAGCGATCGCTCTTCCCGTGGAAGTCAAAGCGTTCGCAAAGCGTTCTCATGAAGGAGTAGCATCGTCCGGCTTCCCCCTTTCAAAGGGGGACGGGAGGGGGATTCAAAGGGGGATGCGAGGGGGATCAACAATGTACCGCATAGCAAAGCAAACTGCTGTAATTAACTCTATGGGTAAATTACCAATTATTACTAATGAAGAAATCTTATGTGTTGTGTTGGGTTTCACTTCTCCTTCGACCGACGCTACGTGAACGTTACACCCAACAAAGCAGTTTTAAGTGGGTCACGCTACTAGGATGAAACTGTCTCGGTGGTGAAAATCTGGCTGAGAAGTGGGATGAACTAACCCCCAGTAACTCACTTCCCCTGCTTGGGATTTGACTACGGTGCTGATGGCAACTTCTAGAACCTGGTTAGCACTAATTAGCTGAGCCAAATCGACTTCTAGGCTAAGCTGCAATAAATTCGATTGCTTCTCTACAGTAAACGGGAGTGAGGTAAATACTTCCTCTTCTTCCATCCCTTGCCGATAAGCAGCAAAACGATAGACATTCCAATCTCCTGCTGGAGATAGGTTGAATTCCCAATACTGGGGAGAATCTTTGACTCCAAAAAAGAACTCGAAACAGGTTTCTTGCCAAAGTCCATCCTTGCGAGTTGGTTCAGTTGCTGAATGGGGAATTATGAGTTCTGTTAGCGGGTAGTGGAGTTCATAGGAGATAGCTAGAGTATGATGGTAACGGGTTAGGTGGCCAATTATTTTACAGTTGGTTAAAGTACTACTTGAGGCAAAGGGTTGTAGGGAAAAGTTCTGTTGATTCATGCTGTTAGCGGATAGATTCTGGACTTTCGATGGGAGATTATACTGGCGTGCCACAGCCTATTATGATGCCATAGATGTAGGTTGGGTAGAGGAACGTGACCCAACAGAAGCAATACCTATACATGATATTATATCAATTCCGGTTGTATCGGAATGATTAATAATTTGGCTTTTTGGTTAGAAAACATAGACGCTGGCGGGCGCAAGCATTGCGCCCCTACGTCATGAATATTATACCAATATAGCCGGAATT
>JAAHGR010000238.1 GCA_010672425.1 Symploca sp. SIO2E6 | reverse complement strand
AGTACTGATGTCAGGTCGTAAGGAAGAAGTAACAGAAAAAATCACTGAACCTTTTGAGTATTTTGCCTTTGTTGAAAAGCCTTTTGAAAAGAAGGAGCTTATGGCAGCAATCAAGGAGGCAATGCAAAAAGCGAAAAAGCGTCCAACAGCACCAACACCTGAACCCGCAGTAGTAACCTCTTCAGAAGCACCAGCAGCAGAAATTGAAGAATTAAAAGCAACAATTGCCAAAATGCAAGCTGAAATTGATGCTCTAAAGAAACAACTAAATCAGATTGTTTCTTTCATTAAACAAAAATTGAAGTAGTCATCTTGTTGTTGGTTGTTGGTTGTTTGTTATTGGTTGTTGGTTGTTGGTTGTTGGTTGTTTGGGAATCGGGAATTGGGAATTGGGAATTGGGAATATCTCCCTTGTCTTCCCCATCCCCCCATCCCCCCATCCCCCCATCCCCCCATCTCCCCATCTCCCTAATCCAGCTCCCGACGCCCTTCCAAGGCTCGTGCTAAAGTAACCTCGTCGGCATATTCTAAATCTCCTCCCATTGGTAAACCAAAAGCAATCCTTGTTACTGTGGTAAACGGTTTGAGTAGCTGACCGATGTAAAGTGTTGTTGTCTCCCCTTCTACACTAGGACTAATTGCTAGAATTACCTCTTGAATCTTGTGCTGACTCACTCGCTGCACTAACTGCTGAATGTGCAACTGATCTGGTCCAATTCCCTCCATGGGAGAGATGACACCTCCGAGTACATGATACTTGCCACGATACTCCCGGGTTTTTTCGAGGGCAATCACATCCCGGGAGTCAGCTACCACACAGATAGTACTGTTGTCCCGGTTCTTGTTACGGCAGATTTCGCAAACGGGTTCAGCTGAGAGGTGAAAGCAAACTTGACACAAGCCTACTTGCTTTTTTGCTTCCACTAACGCTTGTGCTAAGGCTTGTACCTCAGCTTCTGAACGCTTGATAATATGTAATGCTAGTCGTTGAGCCGTTTTAGGACCGACTCCTGGCAGCCGTTGCAGCTGCTCAATCAGACGAGCTAAGGGTCGTGTGTAAACCGTTGTCTTTTCTCCGGGTCTTTTTCTTTACATTACTACTATCTTGATCATTATGACATCCTCTTTAGGATTGGTATATACTCTAATGTGATGATTCCATGAAAAAACTCTTAGAGCAATTCTTACAGAATGTATCCACATTGTTTACAGAAGAATTATTCTCCATTGCAAGCAAAGAGATCTCAATCCGAGATATAATTCAACTGATTGTTTGGCATTTGCTAGTCATTGTACTGGCTCGGGCTCTCCGCAATTTTCTTAAGAGACGATTGCTCGTCAGGTTAAGAATTGATGAGGGTAACCGAGAAACGATCGCGACAATAATCAGTTATATAATTGGTACTTTAGGCATTTTGATTGTCCTACAAGCTAATGGCTTAAATGTCTCTTCGTTAGCGGTAGTTGCTGGTGGCTTAGGGGTTGGGATTGGTTTTGGACTACAGGGCATAACCAAAAACTTTGTTAGTGGTTTCACTTTACTGTTCGAGAGAACCATTAAAGTGGGAGATTTTGTGGAATTCGATGGTTTATCAGGATATGTCACAACTATTGCTCTGCGAACTACCCTGATTCGTACTCGAGAAGGTGGATATGTAGTTGTTCCCAACAGTAATATAGTTGACAGTAAAGTGCTTAACTGGAGCTATGATAGCTACATCGCTCGAATTCATATCCCAGTGGGAGTTGACTATAGAAGCGATCCAGTAATAGTCACAGAAACTCTGTTAAAGTCCGCCTACATGGAACCAGCCGTCTTATACGAACCAGCTCCCTTAGTAATTCTTACTGGGTTTGGGGATAGTTCCTTAAATTTTGAACTACGGGTTTGGGTGAACCGTATTGATAAGGAACCAGATATTAAAAGTTCCCTGAACTTTATTATAGAGTATAATTTACGCCAACAAGGAATTAAGATTCCTTTTCCCCAAAGAGACTTGTGGCTCCGGAATCCAGAAGTATTGAACCCAATTAGGCTACAAAAGAAAGAAAACCAAGCTACCAACCAACTACCACACCAGCAGCTGACTGCGCAACCTCCTAGGCCATTAGCCATCAGAGATTTGCTGCGTCAAGTAACTTACTTTGAAAACTTTACTGACTTAGAAATACGGCAATTGATTGAAATTGGTTATCGCAAACGCCTCAGAGCATCAGAGATTTTATTTAATGAAGGGGAACCAGGCAATGCTTTTTATATTATCTTGACTGGTTCTGTAGAAGTATTTGTCGAAAAAATTCACAAGTATCTCACCACCCTCGAAACTGGTAATTTTTTTGGAGAACTAGCCTTACTATTGGGCATTCCCCGTACTGCAACAGTTAGAGCGATAGAAGAAACCATGCTGTTTGTGATCAACAAAAAAGGTTTTGAAAAACTACTACAGGAGCAACGAGAGTTATCTGAAGTCATTATTCAAGAGTTAGGAAAACATCAAGAAGAACTAGCTCAGCGACAACAAGAGCTACGAAAATTGGGACTAGTAAATCAAGAAGAAGATGACAAAAACCCTGTAGTTTGGGTGCGTAAGCGTTTGCATAACCTCTTTGGTCTTTGAAATAGCTTATAATAACAAATATGTATAATAAACCAATTTATGTACTATTAGTCGAGGATAGCCCCAGTGATGCTAGATTACAGCATCATCGCTTTTCACGCCTAGATCGGGAAAAATGGCAACTAGTACATGTGGAGAGTCTGACTCAAGCCATTAACCATTGCAATGAATTTACTTTTGATGTAGTTTTGCTAGATCTTAATTTGCCCGACTCAGATGGATTAGAGACAGTAGTTGAATTCCGTGCCGCAGTACCAAATATCCCAGTTATCGTGCTGACAGGCTCAGATGATGATGAATTAGCACTCCAAGCCATCTCACAAGGGACGCAAGATTATTTGTGCAAGGATAAAATTACGATTCCCCTATTAGTACGTACTATCTACCATGCCATCGAGCGGGAACAAATACTCAAGCAGCTGCTAGAGAGTGAGCGACGTTTTCGAGCAGTATTTAACCAAACGTTCCAATTCATGGCGCTGTTGACACCAGAAGGAACAGTTCTAGAAATGAACCAGACAGCTCTTGAGTTCAGTAAAGTTAAACAGGAGGATTATGTTGGCTTATCTTTGTGGGAGACCAATGCTTGGAATTACTCCACAGCTAGTCAGAATTGGTTGAAAATTGCTATTGCCAAGGCACGTCATGGTCACTTAGTTCGGGAGGAAGTGCAAATTCGCTCTGCGGAGGAGGCAATAATCTGGATTGACTTTTCTCTCAAACCTTTAACAGATGAAACCGGGAAAA
The DNA here is from genome assembly GCA_010672425.1 of Symploca sp. SIO2E6. Taxonomy (GTDB): domain Bacteria; phylum Cyanobacteriota; class Cyanobacteriia; order Cyanobacteriales; family Coleofasciculaceae; genus Caldora. The sequence goes on along the minus strand of JAAHGR010000238.1, from coordinate 7,173 downwards.
TAGTACTCTTGATTGAAGAAGGTAGGGAGATTAGTGGACGTAAAGAAAGGGAGATGAACGCACGCCAACAAGCTGAAGCAGAAATTAATCGGGTTTGGGAACAGGAACAAGAACTCAATCAAATTAAGTTGAACTTTGTTTCCATGGTCTCCCATGAATTCCGTACCCCCCTCACCACAATCCAAACTTCCAATCATTTACTGGAACAGTATTACAAAATTTTACCTAAAGATAAAGTAGAAACCTATCATACTTCGATAAAAAAAGCAGTTTCCCGCATTGCCAATATTTTAGATGATGCGCTGGTCATTGGCAAAACCGTATCGAGAAAACTTGAGTTTGAACCAGCACCTTTAAATTTAGTAACATTCTGTGACAACCTGGTTGCAGATCACCAGCCTCAGGTCAGTAATAATTGTCAGATTGTCTTCACTCATCAAGGACAATGCAACCAGGTTTACATGGATAAGAACCTCCTACAGCAAATTATTAACAATCTACTCTCTAATGGCATTAAGTTTTCTTTTGAAGGTAGTACCGTCAATTTTGAACTCTCTTGTCATAATGAAAGAGCAACATTCTGCATCCAGGATCAGGGCATTGGAATTCCACCAGAAGATCTAGATCGAGTGTTTGAGTCTTTCTATCGCGCTAGCAATGTAGGTAACATTCGGGGAACAGGACTAGGACTGTCGATTGTCAAAAAGGCTGTAGATTTACATGGTGGTCAGATTCTGCTAGAAAGTCAAATAGGTGTTGGTACAAATGTTCAATTTACTCTACCGATTAATTTACATAAGTAATGAGTAATGAGTTCAATTCCCAATTCCCAATTCTAAATTCTAAATTCTAAATTCTAAATTCTCCATTCCCAATTCCCCATTCTCAAAACCCATAGTTGATGCTACAATAAATGCCATCGTCCTGAATGTTGGTGGAGCGATCGCTTTAAACTTCATTACTTTGTGTCCTTTGTGTCTTTGTGGTTATTTCCTTTAATGACTGCAATAGGCGATTGCTCAGGGGGTAAAAGTGCAAGGTTTGTGCATCTTTTTGCTCAAGAGACCTTGCACTTTCATGGGAAATATCTGGGTAACCTTGGGGAAAGTGTTTCTGATGTTAACGCAAGGAGTATTTAAAATCTCGTGGACCCTGATAACCGCTTAAATCAGCTAGTTCGTCCAAGGTTTTAACCCCTTCGATTAACTCACCATTAATTGTCCAGTTGGGGTAAGATTTGACACCTGCATCTTTACAAACTTGTGGCTGGGCATCTTTCCCCTTAGCATCACATTCAATGTAATTGATTTTACTGAAGGCTTGTTTGCCAAACAACTGTTTTTGTTCATGGCAGTGGGGACACCAATAGGCACCGTATTTCTTCGCACCGATTTCGGTTAAATAAACTGCTAGCTCAATTTCTGACTCACCAGACTTACTAGTAATTTCCCAACCTATTCCAGATTGAGCTTGACCGGCAGGAGACTCAATAGGAATACGTTCTCCTGGTTCTCTCGGTCCTTCGATCTGAGCATAGACACCCAAGGTGCCAATCAAAGTTACCATCGCCACAATAACAGCGATAAAAAACAGTTGACCAATATCTTCCCACCGACGACCAATCACTGTCAGTACAAACAAACTCACAGAAAAGATCGCAGAACCAATACAGTACCAACAGACTGCTTGGAGTATAGCAGCTAGGACATACATCAGGTAGCCGCTAAAAATGGTCATCGCTGTAGCAATCGCAAACAAGACTAGCCAAGTCTGATCTTCTAGCTGGGAACGGAGTGCTTTGTTTTGTTCTGGTTTGACTGCCAAGGGAACCAAGGCAAAAGTTGCCATGCTAATGTAGGCAAGGCAACCAAATAAAGGTAGAGGCAGACCAAAAACTTCAGCGTAGGCACTATTAAGGACAGCATCACAACTAGAAGCGCCTCCAGCAGCCTTACCAGAGCAAACAGCTGCCGCCCCAGTAAATTTCAGTACAGTCAGATAGGCGGTTAACAAAGCCCCTACAATAGCGATCGCGCCAATCAGTTGACGAGACCAGCGATGAATCCAGGGAGTAGAACGTCGGCGAATCATAATTTGTTATTTGTTGTTGGTTAATATTCCCCAAATTTACTTCAAGAATGCAGCTTGACAGGGGACACTGCTTGTGGTTTGGCGACTGTTACCAAACTTTGTCGCGCTGCTTCTACAAATTGACTGACACGAATCGGGTCTATTGGTTGCTCGATCTGCCCACGCCGCTTGAGGGAACTTGAGACAATGACCCCATCAGCTGCCTGCATGAGGCTAGAAATATTGTCCCAGTTGGCACCACTGCCAATAAATACAGGTTTTCCTTGGGCAGCAGCAGATGCTAATTCGAGGTCCTCTAAAAGAGGAGGAGAGCCAGTCGCCCAACCAGAGAGAATGACCCCATCTGCCAACCCCCTTTCCAAGGTTTCCTGCACTGCTGTAGTTAGATTGGGGGAACCTAGGGGTCGGCCATGCTTAACTAGAACATCCGCCAAAATTTTAACTTCGCTGTTGAGTTCCCGCCGGTAGCGAAGAAGCTGATGAGCCTGTCCTTCAATCAACCCCTGATCAGTGGCCATAACCCCTGTAAGCACATTGACACGAATAAACTGGGCTTGGACACAGGTAGCGATCGCTAAAGCACTTTGGGCATCATTGCGTAACACATTGATCCCCACTGGCAAGGTGACTAAATTCATTAGTCGTTGGACAATTAGCGTCATGGCGCTGACAACCGCCGGGTCTACCTGATTTTTGGTAAAAGGAGCATCGAAAAAATTCTCAACGATGACCCCATCTACCCCACCAGAAGCCAAGGCAGTTATTTCTTGCTCTGCGCGATCAATAACTGCTTTGAGACTCCCTCCCCAGCGAGGAGACGAAGGAAGCGGTAGTAAATGCACAACGCCAATAATCGGATTTGGTGTTTGGAAAATTTGCTCTCTTTTCACTCTTCAAACCTCCATCGCAAGTAGCTCAGTCTTCTGAGAGCTTAGAGGCATAGAAAGTAACGGTTGTAACCACCGACAATTTTCCAGAAAGTGTTTAAGGCGCTTTGTATAAGGATACATAATCAAAGGTGAGGTTTTACTGGGGACAGCTGGTAGTGATATCTCTACATCCCACTGTAAAGCCAGCAGGTCCCCTATATTCGTTGAGATGAGAGTGGAACATTTGTTTGGTAGCTCAATTCCAGTATCTTTGTTGGTTGCGGTTAGTACTACCTGTAAAGTGCTTTCTGGCAAGGGTTTAATGTAGTCATGCCATAAATTGTTCCAAATTGTTGGATATCTCAACAAAATTTTATTTACAATAGGTAACAACTTCAGAGTTAAGGAGGAAAAAAGATCACTAAACAAATCTGTGGGGGGGGTAGGTTAAACAGCCGAATAATGTAGAATACATCAGAACTAGGACACTCCCTTCACTCTACCAAGCCACAAAACTAACCGCATGGGCAACAAGCCAACGATTGCAGTATCCCACTTGGGCTGCGAAAAAAACCGTATAGATACCGAACATATGCTGGGTCTGTTGGTACAGGCAGGCTACCAAGTTGATTCTAACGAAGAATTAGCTGACTACGTTATTGTAAACACCTGTAGTTTCATTGAAGCAGCTCGGGCAGAATCTGTCCGCACGCTAGTAGAATTAGCAGAAGCTGATAAAAAAATTGTGATCACAGGCTGTATGGCGCAACATTTCCAGGAAGACCTCTTGGAAGAGTTGCCAGAAGCAGTGGCGCTAGTAGGAACTGGTGACTACAACAAAATTGTTGAAGTCATCCAGAGGGTAGAAATTGGTGAGCGAGTCAAACAGGTTTCTGCTGAACCTACCTACATCGCTGATGAAACAACGCCCCGTTACCGGACGACTCCTGAAGGAGTTGCTTACCTGCGTATTGCAGAAGGCTGTGATTACCGCTGTGCTTTCTGTATTATCCCCCACCTGCGGGGAGACCAAAGATCGCGCTCGATTGAATCGATAGTTACCGAAGCTAAACAACTAGCATCCGAAGGAGTCCAGGAGTTAATTTTAATTTCCCAAATCACCACTAACTACGGTTTAGATATCTACGGTAAGCCCCAGCTAGCAGAACTTTTGTACGCCCTAGGCAAAGTTGATATTCCTTGGATTCGGATGCACTATGCCTATCCCACAGGTTTGACACCATCAGTAATTCAAGCAATACAAGAGATACCCAATGTGCTTCCTTATTTGGATTTGCCCCTCCAACACTCCCATCCAGAAGTCCTCCGTGCCATGAATAGACCCTGGCAAGGAAGAGTAAATGACGCTATTGTCGAGCGGATCAAAACTGCCTTACCGGATGCAGTACTAAGAACTACCTTCATCGTCGGCTTCCCTGGAGAAACAGATGAACAATTTGCTCACTTACAGCAATTTGTCCAGCATCATGAATTTGATCACGTCGGGGTATTTACCTTCTCTCCCGAAGCAGGAACACCGGCATACGACTTGCCAAATCGACTACCCCAAGCTGTTATGGATAGCCGCCGGGATAGCCTCATGGCAGCTCAACAACCGATTTCTTGGAAAAAAAATCGAGGTGAGATAGGCAAGGTAGTTGAAGTCTTGATTGAGCAAGAACACCCCTCAACAGGTGAATTGATCGGTCGTTCGGCTCGTTTTGCACCCGAAGTAGATGGATTAGTCTACATCCAAGGTGATGCTCCCTTGGGAACTATTGTGGATGTAGAAATTACTGATGCTGATACCTATGATTTGTATGGTTCAGTAGTTTGTCTGTCAGAGAAAGTTAAAGGTAGTGGCGAGAGCAGGTTGTAGGTGAAGAAGACAAAGAAGAAAAATTTTTTTGTTTCCTACCTTCAACTGGCAACTAATGGTGGATCTAACCAAGATTTCACCTCAACCAGAAAAACCACAAAACTAACAACGAATAATACTTATGACCGTTTCCTTCCAAAGTCTAGGACTGTCCGAAGCCCGCGTCGAACAACTAGAAAAAATAGGCTTCACAACTCCTACACCCATTCAGATCAAAGCAATTCCTGAATTACTCGCTGGGCGTGATGTCGTGGCTCAATCTCAAACTGGCACGGGTAAAACAGCAGCCTTTTCCCTACCCATGTTGGAACAAATTGACCCCGAAATTCGGGAAGTGCAAGCGTTAGTTCTAACACCGACAAGGGAATTAGCTCAGCAAGTCAATACAGCAATTCGTAGCTTTACCAATGACCGTTATTTGAAGATTTTGACCATTTGTGGTGGTCAATCGATAGAGCGACAAATTCGCAGCCTGCAAAGGGGTACACAGGTTGTGGTAGGTACTCCTGGACGGGTTATTGATTTGCTCAAACGAGGAAATCTCAACCTGGATCAAGTCAGCTGGGTGGTACTTGATGAAGCCGATGAAATGCTCAGCATGGGTTTTATTGATGATGTCAAGAAAATCCTGGAACAAGCACCAGTCGAGCGTAATACTGCTTGTTTCTCTGCGACTATGCCACCGCCCATCCGGGACTTAATCCAAAAGTTCCTGCAATCTCCGGTTACACTGACGGTGAAGCAACCTCAAGCAGCACCAACTCGTATTGAACAGCGGGCTTATATGATACCCCGTGGCTGCTCCAAGGAAAAGGCCCTGCTGCCAATTCTGGAATTGGAAGACCCAGAATCAGCATTGATTTTTGTGCGGACACGACGTTCAGCTGCGGAATTAACCAGCCGTCTGCAAGAAGCTGGTTACAGTGCGGATGAATACCACGGAGATCTTAGTCAATACCAGCGGGAGCGTTTATTGTCAAGATTTCATAACAATCAGGTGCGTTGGGTGGTAGCTACAGATATTGCCGCACGGGGTTTGGATGTGGATCACCTCAGCCATGTGATTAATTTCGACCTGCCAGATCAAGTAGAAAGCTACATTCATCGCATTGGTCGTACCGGTCGTGCCGGGAAAACCGGGACAGCTATCTCCCTCATTCAACCTTTTGAACGGCGCAAACTACATCTGATTGAGCGCAAAGTACGGCAAAAGTTAGAGATCACTCGGATTCCCACGCGATCGCAAATTGAGGCACGACGCCTAGAAAAACTGCAAGAAGATCTGCTAGAAGCACTTTCTGGTGAGCGTATGGCATCCTTCCTCCCAGTAGTTCATGATTTGGGTGAGGAATACGACCCCCACGCGATCGCAGCGGCAGCACTGCAAATGGTCTACGACAAGACTCAACCGGCGGTGATCGAAGCAGATATTGAGTATCAAGTGGAGCGTCCCAAACTCGCCAAGCGTCGTCGCAACGAAAAATTCGAGAAACCTGTACTACAGAACCGATCACGGTAAACTAGTAATGGATAGTTGTTAGTTGTTAGTTGTTAGTTGTTAGTTGTGCAGTGCGGCGCGGCGGAAATAACCCACTAAGTTAAAAAGGTTAAAAAGCTGACTTGACAAGCTTTCTTACCTTGGAGCCTCCTGCCTCCTGCCTTCTGCCTTTGATTGTCAACCAATAACCAACAACCAACAACCAATAACCAATAACCAATAACTGAATTGTGAGTTCCATTCTGTATAGCGTCGATTCTCCTGCAGTTCAGGGCAATGCCCCCAGGAATCTTGAATGGTCTGGTCTCATTGAGACTTACCGAGCTTATTTACCAGTAACTAATTCCACCCCAGTAGTCACCCTCCTAGAGGGTAATACTCCTCTGATACCGGTTCCGGTGATCTCTGAAATGATCGGTAGAGGAGTAAAGGTACTGGTAAAGTACGATGGTCTTAATCCCACCGGTAGTTTTAAAGACCGAGGGATGACGATGGCGATTTCTAAAGCGAAGGAAGCCGGAGCCAAGGCGGTGATCTGTGCCAGTACAGGTAATACCTCAGCAGCAGCAGCAGCTTATGCTCGTCGTGGTGGTCTCAAGGCATTTGTCATTATCCCTGATGGCTATGTAGCCTTGGGTAAGTTAGCTCAGGCTCTACTTTACGGTGCTCAAGTACTGGCCATTGATGGTAATTTTGACACCTGCTTGGAAATTGTTCAGGAGATGGCCTTAAACTATCCTGTAACCTTAGTTAACTCAGTCAATCCTTATCGCTTAGAAGGTCAGAAGACGGCAGCCTTTGAAATAGTAGATACTTTGGGAAATGCTCCCGATTGA
>JAAHGR010000237.1 GCA_010672425.1 Symploca sp. SIO2E6 | reverse complement strand
CTGTAGCTGGAGGCTTCAACGCCTTTTCCTGTATCTTGGTTTCAGTGGAAGGCTCTGAAGAGGGAGAGAACTTTGAAGCGGACTTGCAAGCTCTGCTAAAGGCTGCCCATCAGAAGAACGAGAAAGTACCAATCTTCTATGTAGGCGAACGGAAAACTGTTGAGAAGATGCAGCTACAATATCTCAGTCAGGTAGAAGGTGTAATCTATCTGTTTGAGGATACCTCTGAATTCCTCGCTCGCCAGGTTGCCCGTGCTGCTCAAGATTATCTTGAGAATCTCTTACCTCCCTTTTTCAAAGCAATGGTCAAGCACGCTGAAAAGTCAGCCTATTCCTGGCATACACCTGGACATGCAGGGGGAATAGCCTTTATCAAAAGCCCTGTAGGTCGGGCTTTTCACCAGTTCTACGGCGAGAACGCCTTCCGCACTGACCTCTCGATCTCTGTGCCTGAATTAGGATCACTTCTCGATCATACTGGTCCTATCGCTGATGCTGAGAAAGAGGCGGCACGTAATTTTGGGTCTGACCACACCTTGTTCGTCATCAACGGTAACTCCACCGCCAACAAGATAGTATGGCACGGGATGGTGGGTTGCGATGATATCGTTTTGGTTGATCGCAACTGCCATAAGTCTATTTTGCATAGCATCGTTATGACTGGCGCTATCCCAGTCTATTTAGTCCCGTCACGGAATGAGCATGGCATTATCGGACCAATTAGCTTGGACCAATTCTCACCCCAAGCAATCGAGGCGAAGATCGCAGCAAATCCCCTTGCCCGCAATCACGGTAACCAAGCACGGATGGCGGTGGTAACCAACTCGACTTATGACGGTATCTGCTACAACACAGATGCGATCAAGGAGCGAATTGGAGATGCCGTGAATGCTCTACATTTTGATGAGGCGTGGTTTGCTTATGCGGCTTTCCACGAGTTTTACCAGAGTCATTACGGTATGTCCAAGAGTTCTCCACGGGCTTTCCATCCCATTGTCTTCGCAACTCAGTCCACTCACAAACTTCTGGCAGCCTTCTCCCAAGCGGCGATGGTTCATGTCAAAAATAGCCAGAAGCAGTCCATCAATTTCCATCGCTTCAATGATGCCTTTTTAATGCACACTTCCACCTCGCCCAATTACCCGATCATGGCTTCCATCGATGTGGCATCGCAGATGATGGCTGGATGCAGCGGGCGCACCCTATTGCAAGAAACCATTGATGAGGCAATCACATTCCGACGGCTTATGCGTGATATGCGTAAGGAATTTGATCCGAGTGATTGGTGGTTTTCTACCTGGCAACCTGAGCAAGTTCCCCTCAACAATGATTCGGTCAAGACAGAGGATTGGCAGCTACAAGCAGAAGCGAACTGGCATGGTTTCGCCAACCTCGCTTCGGGTCAGGCAATTCTTGACCCGATTAAAGTCACCATTATCTGTCCTGGATTGGGCGCAGGGGAAGGAGAAGTTGGTATCCCGGCGGCAGTTGTCTCCAAATTCCTCTGGGAGCAGGGACTTACTGTAGAGAAAACCGGGATCTACTCCCTCCTAGTATTATTCTCCATTGGCATCACCAAGGGGAAGTGGAGTACATTGCTAACGAAACTGATCAAGTTCAAGCGTTTCTACGATACCAACGCCCCCCTTGATATTGTGCTCAAGAGCGTTGCACCACACAATGCCTTACATAGCAATGGTTTGCGCGACCTTTGCACTGCAATCCATAAGAGCTACCGTGCCAACAATCTATTACAAACTATTCATGATATGTATCTGACGCTTCCCGAACCAGTGATGCGTCCAGCCGATGCCTACAATGCCTTGGTGCACGGTCATGTTGAATCTGTAGATATTGAGGAAGCAATTGGTCGCATCTGTGCAAGTATGGTAGCTCCTACCCCCCCAGGCATCCCCGTCATTATGCCTGGAGAACGCTTCATCCCTGAAAGCCGCTTGATTATCGACTACCTCAAGTTCACACGGGAATTTGATCGACAGTTCCCTGGCTTTGAAAATGAAATCCACGGGCTGCGGATCGAGGAAACTACCTCAGGTAAGCGCTACATGATTGATTGCGTTAAAGAATAGTAATCCTCATCTATTAGCCCGGAGTTTAAACTCCGGGCTAATAGATGAAAGTAATTGAAAATTGAACTACATAATAATCTAAAATGTTTGAACATCTACTTAATTTATTCCGTTTCTATTTCTGCAACAAAAGAAACAAACGTCATCCCAAGCAACAAAAAACAAAAAACAAACAACTACTAATATTATTCCTCTGCTCCCTCTGCTTAACCCAAAGCTTAGCAGCGGCAAAACTACCAGTAATTGCCCAGAACAATAGTCCAGTAACTATAATAGAACAAGCCAGAACATTCTACCAACAGGGACAATTCCCGGCAGCTTTAGAACTACTACAACAAGCTAGTGATGCCTTTGCAGTTAGAGAAGATAGCTTAGGACAAGCGCAAACCTTCAACCTCCAAGGACAAGTTCATCTAGCTCAAGGACAACCAAAAGCCGCAGCGGAAAGTTTTGCTGCTGCTGCCACTATCTATGAGGAAGCAGAGGATAATCAAGGAGTAGTTAAAAGTCAGATTAATCAGGCTCAGGCTTTACGCCAAGCTGGATTGTATCGTCGTGCCTTGGCAACTATTCAACAAGTCAACGACTCCCTAACCCAAGAACCGGATTCCCTACTCAAAGCGATCGCCTTACGTAGTTTAGGTATTACCCAACGCTTAATTGGAGATCTCAAGGATGCCGAGGAAACTATACAACAGAGTTTAGCGATCGCTCAAGCACAAAACTCTCCTGAAGATGTTAGTGCTGCTTACCTGATGTTAGGTAATATTACCAAAGACCGAGCCAACAAAGCTCAGGAACGAAGCGAAACGCGAGCCATCCAGGAAAATTTCCAACAAGCGATCACTTATTATCAACAAGCGGCGGCTAATGCCACAACCCCCACTGCCACCATCGAAGCTCAACTCAATCAACTTAGTCTACTAGGGGATCTCGAACAAGAGTTTACAGCAGAGGAGTGGGAATTACTAGCAGAAATCCGAGACACAATCGAGCAACTACCCCTCTCTAGTACCGCCATCAGTGCTAGGATTAACTGGGCAAGGATGGTCATGGAGCAGGAAAATCGCCTTAATGTCAGTCCTCAGGACATCGCTCAACAACTCACCCTCGCACTACAACAAGCCAGAGAACTTAAAGAGCCTCGTGCTGAAGCCTATGCTCTGGGACAATTGGGAGAATTGCGCCTCAAGTATGGACAGCTAGACCAAGCAGAAGAGAATACCAGACAAGCTCTCATTGTAGCTCAATCTATCGGAGCTTCCGACATTGCCTATCGCTGGCAATGGCAATTAGCACAAATTCTCAAAGAGCAGGGAAAAACCGCAGGAGCAGTTGCTGCTTACGAGAATGCCGTTAACAACCTCGACATTCTCCGCAGCGATTTAGTGAGTGTGAATCGGGATGTCCAGTTTTCCTTCCGGGATAGCGTCGAACCCGTCTATCGGGAATTCGTCAGCTTGCTGTTATCCTCAGAAGACACTAGTCAGCAGGATTTAGCCAAAGCGAGGAAAGTAATCGAATCCCTCCAGGAAGCAGAACTAGTTAACTTCTTTCAGGAAGACTGTCTAACAGCTAATCCCGTTGAAATTGATCAGATTGACCCTAAGGCTGGAGTCATAAATCCAATCATCCTCCAAAACCGTATGGAAATCATTGTAACCCTACCAGACCCAGAAGCTGAATCCGGTGTGCGGTTGCTCCACAAATCGGTTACTCTACCTCCAGATGAGCAGCAAACAAGCTTTATTGATACCTTTGCTCAGTTACGAGAAGCAGTAGCACCAATCGGAAATATTAACCTCAATCGGGGAGTAAATGAGTTGAAATTCGATAAGTCAAACTCCCATGAACTTTCATTCTCAACGAAGGATGAAAACTCTGGTGTCCCCGCGTCCCCGCGTCCCCGCGTCCCCGCGTCTCTTTTCAGATTAGAAGCCAAGAACCCGAATCGTGCTACCATCGGTATCGAAGGTAATGTACCAGGCAAGCGAGAAGATTACTTACCCCTAGCCCAGAAAGTCTACGACTGGTTAATCCGACCCATAGAACAAGATTTAGCTAACTCTGAGGTAGAAACCCTAGTCTTCATCCTCGATGCTCCCCTGCTCAATCTCCCCATGGCAGTCCTACACGATGGCCATCAGTACCTGATCGAAAAATACGCGATCGCTCTTACCCCTAGTCTACAATTACTAGAGTCCCAATCCCTAGAAAGAGGAAAACTCACCGCCCTCAAAGCAGGGATTTTTGCCGCACCTCCCCCAGTAGAATTAGAAAATTCTACTCGAAGCCTACAGTTTTCTCCATTACCCAATGTAGAGTTAGAATTAAACAAAATCGATTCCCAAGTACCAGGCAAACTGATTGTTAACGACAAGTTTACCAATGATGCGCTTCAAAAAGCGATCGCTTTAGCACCCTTCCCAGTAATTCACCTAGCAACCCACGGATTATTCAGTTCCACACCAGAAGAAACCTTCATTCTCACCTGGGAAGACACCCTAAATATCGACCAGCTTAACCAACTTTTGCAGGGTAGGGAAGCAGGGCAAAGCCAGCCGATTGAGTTATTAGTCCTCAGCGCCTGCCAAACAGCAACAGGAGACAGACGTGCCGCCTTAGGTTTAGCCGGGGTAGCAGTCAAAGCTGGAGCCCGCAGTACCCTAGCAACTCTCTGGGTAGTCAATGATGCAGCCACCGCACAACTAATGATCAACTTTTATCAAGAGTTAAATCAAGATCAAACCATCAGCAAAGCACAAGCCTTACGTCGCGCTCAAATATCAATGATCCAGGGAGGTGGTGATACACAGGAACCCTATTATTGGGCGCCATTTGTTTTAGTCGGAAATTGGCTTTAATATATGTAGGGGCGCATTGCATGCGCCCTGAATATTCCCCCACTAATCAAGATTGGCTATGGGCGTATGCAATACCTATGGGCGTATGCAATACCTATGGGCGTATGCAATACCTATGGGCGTATGCAATACCTATGGGCGTATGCAATACGCCCCTACAGGATACTTGCATTGAAGATTGTAGATTTATTCCATAAATAAATTTAGGGGCTTGTCACCGTTTTATTCTTCAATTCTTTAATTCTTTAATTCTTGAATCTAAAATTTCTCTGGTCATTGTTGTCACCACCGCTTATGCGGCTCTAAACCAGAATGGATTTCAAGACAATTTTAAGCAGTGTGATCGCTGATATTCAGATCCCCGACTTCTTAAAGAAGTCGGGGATCTTGGAGCGTGAGGGGGTTTTCTACAGATGACAGCTCACACTATATAATTAAAGCAAGCATTGTGGGCGCACATCGGTGCGCCCCTACCTGGACGTGCGATTGACTTCGTCACCAGCAAAGCTGATCGCAATAGGTTACCATTAGACAAAATAATTCAATAATATTAAACCTACGGAAATAATCAAAATGTCCTATAAAGTCAGCGTGATTATTGAAAAAGACGATGATGGATACTATTCCTATTGTCCTGAGCTTCCAGGGTGTCAAACCCAAGGAGATGATTTAAGTGAAGTTGTATCCAACATTAAAGAAGCAATCGAACTTTATATAGAGACTCTCTCTATCGAAGAAAAAGCTGCTTTAGAACACCAGGAGATAATGACTATGACTCTGGAGGTTAAAGTTGCCTAAACTTCCCAGGATTAGAGCCTTAGAAGCGGATAAATTATTGTTAAAAGTGGGCGCAAGCATTGCGCCCCTACCTGTAAATGCAACCGCAGGTATCAGATCCCCGACTTCTTAAAGAAGTCGGGGATCTCGGAGCTTGAGGGGGCTTTCCACAGACTACAGCTCACACTATATAATTAGGGCTTGCTGAATAAGTGTGTAAGCTATACCAGACAATGGTTTCAAGCATTCTTTTCTTTCATAAGTGCAAGGTTTTTGCATCTGTTGGCCCAAAAACCTTGCAGTTTCAGGGGAAATCCTTGGGTAACCTTGGGGGGGCAAATGCCCAAAACTAGGATAAATGCTTCATTCCTTCTTACTCATTACTCATTACTCATTACTCATTACTTATTCAGCAGACCCTAATTAGGGTATTCAGATTCTCTCTCAGAGTGCGATCCCTGTTGGGTTTCGCTATCGCTACACCCAACCTAATGATTACCAGACAGGCTAGAGCATCGATTCAGTAATCAGTAGAATTGGGAATTAGGAAAAATTCCGTATAATTTGTAGGGGCGGGTCGGAGAATGTAGAATGTAGAATGTAGAATGTAAAATTGGGCATTAAGAAAAATTCCGAATATTTGTAGGGGCGGGTTTAGGGTCACCCTTATCGCATTTAACGATAACTTTGGAACTCGCACCCGTCAAGGCGATAACCTTGCGGTTGGTTACATTAACCCGAAGTAACGTGAATGTTGGGTTTCACTTCGTTCAACGTCAATTCCCTCTCAAAGTTGATCAATGGGTAGGGTTTGTCCAGTCATAGCTTGCTGCCAAGATTTACGAAAGCTGTCTGCTGAAAAGTCTGTATTCTCATCTTCTAGTATAGCTTGATTTTCTAGGGCATGGGTCTTTTGAATAATTGTGGATAGTACTTTTAGGAGTTCAAATTGCTCTGATAATGATAGGGATTGAGCGAGGTTGAGCGCTTGGTAAAGTTGTGAAGTCATCGTATATCTCCCATGTTCAATTTTATATTTTAGCGATTACTCATTCCTTGATTACAGCTAACTGGTTCAGACCATGAATTGTAAGCTGTTAATGTAGGCATCTCGGCTACGAGTTCTATCTGACCATTGGGATTAACTATCCACCCTTTTGCTTCCACAATCTCCGGGAATTGAGGTGGTTGCTTAGCTGTATCGGAGGGATTCTCAGCAGGGAGAGCGATCGCACGAGAGTCTACCCAACCAGTATTATTATTAAGGGGATCACTAGGGCTAGATGGTTTGCCACCACGTCCTGTAATGACAAATCCACTAGCTGCCTCGTCTCCATCAGTCCCTTGACACTCTTGTGCGATCGCAGGTGATGTAAAATCATCTGGCAAGGTGACTAATTGTAGATTGTTCCCCGTGTCAATTTCCCTTGTGCCGTTGATTCCTAGCTGAGAAGCAGCGCTAATGTCACTTTCTGGAGTTCTCACTAAACGCTCTGGGAGGCTAAACCCAAAGACACCTTGGGCGGTGACGAAAATATTGCCCCCTCGACCCTGAATTGCGGTAGCGGCTATGTCGCTGTTTTCCGGCAGAATAGCCAGGACAAAGCCACCGGCATCAATCGTGATATTACCTCCATTCCCACTACCTATAGCAATGGTAGAAGGTTCTGCTCCCAATGTATTACAGCGCTTTGCGCTGTAATGAAGTACACTTTTCCGGAAGTCCCCCTTATTAAGGGGGATTTAGGGGGATCAACACTGTACCGCATAGCAGAGCAAACTGCTGTATCAGGGATAATCTGAGCTAGGGCATAATTTTCTCCAAAAATACTAGTAAAACCTGCCCTCAAAGCGAGCACGCTTCCCATCTTTAACATACTTCCCCGGAATTGGAGGGAAATCTGCCTGCGTTTGTTGTTTTGATTTAACTTCATCGAGTACCCGAGCGATCGCTTATAACTTTCAGATATCCGACTTCTTAAAGAAGTCGGATATCTCGTGAGAGATTGACATATTCCAAGGTCACAATACAGATTTGACATAAAATTTTAGCATAATTTCACAAATAATTAAGCTTTTACTTACTTAAGTATTTGGTGTATTTAAAATTACTTTATTTACTAATAAGTCGCCATTTATGTAGAGCCACCTACGTATATATACTGAATAACCTTAGGATGTGATCGCTCTTACCTTAACTTGTCACCAATGGCAGGCTTGCGGCAGGTGACATAATAGAAGTAGGCTGCTTCATCAGGTCGCCGACTACTTACTTCCAGATTGCAAATGTTTTCTGGCGAGAATTTTCACCAATCGTTTCGACTATTTCTGTAGTCCATCATCATTATTATCTTGCTTGTTTGAGATCAAGAGGGTAGCAATAAGCTGTCATGTATTTAAATTGTGCATTAGTGCTTACACAGGGACACGGGGACGCGGGGACGCGGAGATTGGGACAACCCAATTTAAATGCGTCTTAGCTTACTACTAGGTTAAGCTCTTATTCTCTCCCCACACCTCCCACACTCTCTTAAGCGAGCAGTATTGAAGAGGGTGCTAAATATGAAAGTTAAGCAACTCCATACCCGGTGTAAGGGCGTTTGTAGGGGGGATGCAGTCCCAATACAATGTCTTCTTTAGGAATACCCATTTCCACTAACTCTTCACCTACATCAATATCAGTTGTATTTTGCTGAAGCCAAATCTTACCGTCTTTAATATCAAAGTGCAAAATGGTATAATAGATTCGCTTTAATCCTTTCCAACCCACTCGCATCAGTTGGTAATGGTCTCGCAGCGAATCAAAAAACAACTCACTTTCTACGTCTTGCTCGCCGGATTTATAGTGGCTATGCTTTTCTAAAAGAGTTTGAATGCAGGATCGATAATGTTCTAGCTTTTCCATTGTACAATTTCCTCAGTTACAGGTTCGTAGACAATGAGTTTGAGTTGATAGCGCTCTACTGCCACCTGAGCAAATTGACTTTGAAAAAAGGTATCATAAGTTTCCAAAGGAACTGCCAGGTAGAGCAGGCGATCCGGTTGATTCACTTCCAGCATAATTCTATAGTTGAGGAATTGTCCCAAAGCCGTATGGAAATCGCTGATAGCTGAAGTCCCAATAAAGCTTTTAATCTCAACAGCAATCTTTTCTTCACCTCGCTCTGCTGTAATCAACTGCTCTGCTGCTAAATCTATTTTAACCTTGACCTCTTCCCATTCCAATTCGAGTGGATCGTCAGTAATAGTCCACTGCTCTTTCTTTAACGCTTGTTTGACTGTTTGGTGGAAAAGGTCTTTTGCTGCCATATTCTTGTTTGGAATGTCAATTAGCTTATAAAGTATTACAATTGTACAAGAAACTTAACAGATAATTTATTACTATGTTTTCAACGATTATGTAACCACTCATACTACTTATACTTCTGCTTCAATTTGGCGATAATTAACTTCCATTTCCGCATCTAGTTCTTGACGATATTGTTTTATATATGCCAATACCTCATCATAGTCTGGATCGTTTTGATATTTGCCAGCTAGTCTGACCCAAGGGTTATCGTCTACCTCTGCTTCTTGTTTGCTCAGAACTACTGTCTGGGGACTTTCTTGGAACTGCTGGTTTTGTTGTTGCTGCTGAAGTCTAGCCAGTAACCAAGCTTGGTTAGAAGGGGAAAGTTTGTCAATGGCTTCCAATAGTTCTTGTACTGATGAAGGAAGATTCATAAGTTTTTACTAGTTAAGTTTTTGCTATGTGATGATTATATCAAATCCCGTTAATTAAGAATAGACCTTACAACAAGTGTATTGATTTCACCCTAGAATCTTACAAGGCAAAATCTCGTTGAATAGTAATTTGCGATCGCACTGGTCAATTTCTTCAACAGTACACCTGCGTGTTGGGTTACGCTGCGCTACACCTAACCTACTTTTTGCCTCCTGCTGATTGACAAAAGAGATACAATGTAGTTATTCTACTAAATACCCTTGGCAATGACTACTACCCTTAGAGCAAGTAACTTATCTTTAAAAGAAGTACATCAACTTTTAAAGCTAGAAGAGCAATTTACTAATCGCTCCTTAACAGATTTATTCTCCTTAGAACCTCTCACAAAATTTGAACAGCAGGAACTAGAAGAAATTTCTCAAGATTTTCAACGCTATCTTAGAGCAGGAAAACTTAATGAAGGACAGATCGAATTCCTGGTTATTGCTCCTTTGATGCGCCTAGCTGGTTTTTATCGAGATCCGATTGAAATCAAACTCAAGAAGGATATTGAAGATATTGTCATTGAAGATAGGGATGCCATAATTAAAGGACAATTCGATATCTTGGCAGTCCATAATCCCCAAATGGCACAGGAAGCTTATTTTTGGGTTCTGGTAATCGAATCTAAAAACAGTAGTATTGAAGTACGTGAGGGTCTAGCTCAATTACTAACTTATGCCTATACAAGTTTAGCTAACCAATCAGACGTGTTAGGACTGACTACTAATGGACTGCGCTATGAGTTTGTCTACCTCCAGCAAGGAAATCCTCCAACTTACGAAATCTTGCCCGATTTAAGCTTGACTAATCCCCAAAGTTCAATTAAACTACTTCAGGTTTTAAAAGCGATATATAGCAAGAAACAGGAAACAGGGAAAGAATAGGATAAATGCTTCATTCCTTGTTACTTGTTACTTGTTCCTTGTTACTCTCGAGAAACACCGAGGCAGGAAGCAGGAGGCTCCGAGGCAGGAGGCGAGGGAGGAGGAAGGAGGTTCCAAGGAGGTTCCAAGGAGGTAGGAAATAGTGTTTCTCTTATTCAATTGGGGGCACAAAGTGCTCCAAGGCGAGCTCTTGAGA
>JAAHGR010000236.1 GCA_010672425.1 Symploca sp. SIO2E6 | reverse complement strand
TTATTGGGCGTATGCATTGGGCGTATGCATTGGGCGTATGCATTGGGCGTATGCATTGGGCGTATGCATTGGGCGTATGCATTGGGCGTATGCATTGGGCGTATGCATTGGGCGTATGCAATACGCCCCTACAGTACCTGGTGGTGAATTTTTTTTCATTCAAGATTATGTATAAACCTCTACAACAGAAAAGTTCATCCTGGATGCCGACAACAGCACAGAAAAAGAGTAATGCTCAACTGGGGCATCCACTTCAACCCCAGCTAGACCAGACATCTGCCTCACCGCAAGCAATGCCGGAGTATTCCAGGGAGTCAGCAGATAGACTGGCAGCAAATGTGATGGGAGGACTCCAAGCCAAGGAGCAGGAGCAAGCTGAAACATCAAAGGTGCAGCGCCAATCTGAGTCAGCAGGGACATCAGGGTTTGATGTTGCCCCACCCACTCCCCCAATAGGAACGGTTGTTTCCTCATTATCAGAAAACCCGATTCAACGGCAATGTGCTGATTGTGCCCAAGAAGAGCAGGAGCAGGCGGAGGCAGAAAGGAAAGACTTGGATGAGACCTCCTTAGCTGCTGGTGGGATTCAAACGAAGTTGACCATAGGAGCACCAGGAGATACTTACGAGCAAGAAGCTGACCGAGTAGCGGCTCAGGTAATGTCAATGTCAGCACCTCCTCAGCAGACAACTTCAGTTCAGCGTCTGTCGGAAAACAATAACCCGCATCAGATCTGGCAAAGGGCCCAGTCAATTACACCTGTGGTGCAGAAGCAAATCGAGCACCGGGAGCTGGTGCAACGGGTATTTCAACCTGGGGGAAATGGAGCTTCTGGGGATTTGGAGAGTCGTTTAAATGCTTCTAAGGGTGGGGGTTCGGCTTTAACACCCCAAGTGAAAGCCTTTATGGAGCCACGTTTTGGGGCTGATTTTAGTCAGGTGCGGGTACATACCGGTAGTGAAGCGGTGCAGATGAATCGGGAGTTAGGCGCTCAGGCGTTTACTCATGGGAGTGATGTTTATTTTGGGGCGGGGAAGTCTCCGGGGAATAATGAGTTGACAGCTCATGTACACTAGACATAGATGGTGTGGGCTTCTCATATAAATTAGATCCAGCAGATCCAAGCAAAACAAAATTGATCCGAGAAAAAGCAAATCATGTGTGTGCAATTTTCAAACCTAGTGATACCGAAGGTCAAACATGGCATCTTGTAACGATGTTTCCAACTACAGATCCAAGACGTTGTAGTGAATATGATTATCTAAGTTAGGTAAGAATAGATGTTTTATTCATATCTCCAACAACTCATCGAAAAGCTGTATCATCAGGTCAATGGTGCAGAGCCTGATAAGAATGCGAAAACAATGATTAATGAACTGGTTGAAAGTAATGGTTTAGCCTCTGATGAATTTTCATCATCATGGCTAGTACATTTTTTTGAATTGCTGCTAGAAGCAAAATCTACTGATAAAATTGATATCAATTATGACAAGGAAAAGAAAGCTGATGGGGAAGACATATTTAACTTTTTAGCGGAATTAGAAGATGTAATTAAAATGGAGTGCTATGACTCTGGAGAAGAAATAGAAATGATTTTTAGATCATTGGGTGTTTATGCACTGATATCAGTAGAAAGTGGATTCTATCAAATACAATCTGCCGATGCTCCTGATTGTGCTTCCTATGCTGCTGAAAAGCTTTTCAATACAAACAATGATTAATTTGCTGGTGGAGTGTGATCGCAAATCTTGTAAGTGTGATCGCAGATTTTGTAGGGTGGGCAAATTGAATATCTTTAACCATTGGACTAATAAATTACCCATTGACTGCCCACCAATCAACATTTACCGAGAAGACTGTGGTGGGCATTATGGGCAAATCATCTCGTCGCCGTTGGAGATTGTTGACAATGCCCACCCTACGGGGAGGAATTGTTGGGCAGTAAAAATTGTGGTGATTTAATTGGAAAAGCGCAAAAGATGATTCCTGATCTTGATGAGGAAGCATCAAAGATAGCCAAGCAGATAATAGAAGCAACAAATGAACTCCAGAAAAGAATTGATAATGGACTCAAACCTAAAACAGCAGAAAGGGAGCTTAAAAAACTTCGTAAAAGACTGGAGCGACTTGCTGATGAGGAGCTTGGTGCTGTTTCAAAGGTAATTACCGAAAGTCCTACAGGGCCTACAAAACATCCTTCTGGAACTGAATTTAAGAAACCGAAAGAGGGACTATCAGGAAAAGAGGGAGCAACGGATATCCCAGGTTGGGTTAAAGATGAAGGTTATGGGTTTCCTCTTGCAGGAGAATCTGGAAGGGATTTTGCAACAAGAGTCCTCAATGGAAAGTACGGTTATGGGAATTGGGGCACTGGTCCAGGCACCGAATTTAATAAAATTAAGAAGTGGGCAGATAGACATTTTGAATAAGTAGGTAGGAAAGAGATATGATAAATAGTTTTGAGAAAATTTGGCTAATTGGATTCCGCTTTAATCCTAACTATACAGAACCTGATTTTTATACTCTTCTTTTAGAAGAAAAAGAAGAGCAACCAATTTCTTCAAATGGGCAAATAATTTTGTTTCACGATCCTGATTATGCACAGGCGGCTCTTGAGCTTGATTCGGAATTCTCAACACTATCTTCTCAGATAGCACCTACTGAAGTTTATCTAAATCTCGATTTCGCTAATATGTTTTATACGATATCATCCGAAAATTATGATGAATCAGGAGATATAATTGAATGTCTAAACACCTTGTTGGATATGTTAAAATGTGCTTCAATTTCCATACCACATCATTACAAGGAAAAACTTTTTTCCCTGGCAAATCATCTTACCTTTGATAAGGATTTATCTGTATTATTCGTAGAAAATGAAAATCTACGAAACAGCACAATTGAGGCAATTCAATGGGCTATAGGAGCGGTTATTTCAAAATCAACTTTCTTTTCTAAAAAAACTTTTGGGTCTTCCGTACTTGGTGTGCTAAACCATCAGCTTAAATAAACTATAAAGATTGCCACACAAAGACTGTAGCTTTTAAATTACTCAAACTGATGCAGGCAGCGAAACTAGCACGTGATACTGGGAAAATCCAGAGAATTAAGAAAACACAAAAAGCTAAAGGTTGTAGACACAGCCGTCATAGTTAAGGAGGCTTACTAATGTCAGAATCTAAGATTGATAGTCTACTTGAGCAATGTAATTCCGGCGAACCTTCTCAAATAGTCAAGGGAGTTCAAGAGCTGCTTTCTCTTAGGGCTTATTCAGCAGTACCAACAATAGTAGATTTATTAAATTCTGCTGATGCTGTAATCCGCTTTACAGCAGCAGAAGCCTTGGGTTACCTAGGACAACCAAACCCTGAATCTGTAGGACAGGCACTGGTTAACTTATTAGTTGATTCAGAAGTGATTGTGAGATCTGAAGCGGTAGATTCTCTTGGTATACTTGCCTATACAGCAGCAATTGAACCGATAAAATCTTTGCTACAAAACGATCCAGATCCCCTAGTTCGTGCTTCCGCTGCGGAAACTCTGGGTGACTTGGGACAAGAGGAAGCAATACCCGCACTCTTTACGGCACTCCTCGATCCTGATGAATCTGTGCGAGCCTATGCTGCTAATTCTCTTGGACTAATCGGTACAGTACAACTATTACCAAAATTGGCATCATATATTAAATCAGAAAAATCTCTCAGAGTGAAAGCTGAACTTTTAGGAGCATCCTACCGACTGGGGGCAAGGGAAGACATACATATTTTCTTAAATTTGTTGGAGAATACTGATGAAGATATGGCAATAGCACTCCTGAATATTTTGGCAGACTTAATAGAGCGCAAACAGCCATTAGCTCTTGTAGAGGACGCATCTTGTATTAGTGAAGTTCTAACGCAATTGTCAGCTCGTTTTCTCATATTGAGTCCCCAAGTTAAAGGATTGATAGTCCAACTCAAGGCTTTAGAATCAGATTTAAACTAAGAGGCGATCGCTAATTCCATTTTTTTGAAGTATGCCTGTTGCGGTGAGGGCGTGATTGGCATAGATCCTAAGACGAAAGCAATCATTTACGTTGGACAAACAAAACAAGACCTTGATATTCGTAAATCTCAGCATCATAATGATGTGGTAAAAGAACCTGATAAATATGGATTTAAAAAGGATATGAAATTGGAATTGGTAATGGATGGTCTAACTGATGACGAGATGGATTACCATGAGCGCCGTATCTACAATGAACATGGTGGTAAGGCTAAACTGAGGAATCTTCAGGAACCAATGGGTGATGAGAAGAGCAACGCTCTGAAGAAAAGATACTGTCCATAAAATATTATTGAAAGTGTTGCTTCTCGATGCTTGAGTAATAGATATTAACTAAAATTTGATTAATTGTAAGATAGGAGAAGAGCATGGCTTGGGAATAATTTGAACGAAATGGAGTTACAGGGATAAGCGGAGATAGTCCTATTGATGAGTTCGCGCTTGCTCTCAAACGAATTGTCACAGCTTATGAAGATAGATTTTCTCGAAAACCTACTGTCTCAGAACTACTTTATGCATTGGAAACTGTTGTTACTACCCATCCTACACGTTATGTCTCAGACTCAGAAAGTTTAAAACTGGGAGAAATTATAGTGAATCGTAATTACAAACAGGGAAGTGATTATGTGGATCAGGCACAATATGAAGGAGTATACACTGACGCCATTGTTACTGGTTACCATGCTATATTGCGACGGGATTCAAATGGACAAAATCAAGCAGAGGTTGAAACGATCAAAATTCCTACTCTGGAAGTACGCGATCGCACACTGGTGTGTGAGTATGAAATTATGACCAATGACATTAATGATCAAATGGCAGAATCTCTTATCCTAACGGTACTCCTGGAGGACTATTACGAACATGACTATCAAGATGAAGCTGATAAAATTGAGTTTATTAATCTGAAATCTCATGCAGCTCGAACTATTGCGTATTCGTTGGCAATCTGAAACTATACCAAATTCTTTATCAGTTTCTTGTGGAACATGCATCTTGCCTATTATCACATCTTGGTTTTTGCATAACTCATCTCGCCCTTGAACTAACTTCTCAATTCTCAATCTTGAATAAGGAGGCTTACTAATGTCAGAATCTAAGATTGATAGTCTACATTGGGTATAAAGACTAGTCCAGGTACTTTACTCACAGGCTTAGCTGGGGGTTTGATTGGTGGCATTGGAGGATACTTGGGGGCAGATTGGGCAGCTGATAAGATTCATGAAAATTAACAACAGTAAGACAAGCAGTAAAGAATTACAGCAGTTTGCTCTGCTATGCGGTACAGTCTTGATCCCCCTAAATCCCCCTTAATAAGGGGGACTTCCGGAAAAGTGTACTTCAATACAGCGCAAAGCGCTGTATTAGAAGCAATCGAGACAAGAAATTTTAATAAAGTAGAATTCCTTCTTAATCAAGGCGTTGAGATCAATCCTACAGGGAATCTGATGTCTCGATGGTTTTGTAGTTCACCTACTCCATTAGGATGTGCTGTAGAAAGAGAGTCAACAGAGATAGTAATACCAAATCCGGTTACAATGGAGCCGCTTTGGCAAACTGCGAAAACCCACCCCACCGGTATCACCGGGGCGGGTTTACCAAATTGATTGGTCAATGTGCTTGCCGGATTGGTGAACCCGCCCCTACGGGATAATATTTACCAATATTGAGGTTTTCAGCAGAGCCCACATAGACCTACAGTACACCTATCTAGGGCTTGGGAGAATAAGTAACAAGTAACAAGTAACAAGTAACAAGGAATGAAGCATTTATCCTAGTTTTGGGCACTCAAATCCCTAGGTTACCCAGGGATTTCCCCGTAAGGAGTGCAAGGTTTTTGAACCACCCATATTCAATTTCCTTGCACATGAGTGGACTTGCAAAAGGATTGAAAGCATTGTCTGGCATGGCTTACACATTTATGCAGCAGACCCTATCTAAATACTATGGTGCTACGTTCTCCAGCTAACCCCTTGCGGTTGAATGTGTTGCTTGAACTCAGCAATAGCAATTGATACTCTACAGGCGCAAACTTATCCCATTATCTAATAATAACAAAAAATCATGAAAATTACAACCAACTTCTAAGGAAAAAGCGATCTCGCCTACGGCATCAGCGTTGGGACAGGCTAGAAACCTGTTCCACGAGACTTGTAGTGCGAGCATCTTGCTCGCTAGAGTCTTGAAGGAACCTTTAATTTAGTGCTAGTAGGGAATCGGGAATCGGGAATCGGAAAAGATATTGTTTCTTCCCGCCTAACACCTAACACCTACCACCTAACACCTAACTATTCACCCAACCGGCACTCAAGACAACCGTCAAGCCAATAAAAATAATTGCCAGAGTCCAGGTAACTCGGTTCAAAGCAGTCTCGGCACTCTTAGCACTGGTAAAAAGTTGGGCTTGACCACCAATACCACCAATACCATCTCCTTTGGGACTATGGAGTAAGACCAAAATAATTAAACCGATGGCGGATACCGCCCAAATAATTTGTAAGAGTTGATAAAGCGTCATGATGTAGATGGGGAATAAAGTTAACAGCTGTAGTTTACAGAGACAGTCGGACTGGTGTTCGATTGGCTCGAACATCAAACTCAATAGGTTTGATCATCGAAAGTCCTGTCATCTCTTTAGGCTGGGGCAATTGTAAGATTTCTAGGATTGTAGGCGCAATATCTGCTAAACAAGCATCATTGCGCAGGGTAGCTTCTGTCCCATGTCCAGGGATTTTTAATTTTTCCCCTTCTACCAAAATAAAAGGTACTGGGTTGGTGGAGTGAGCCGTCCAAGGATTACCTTCCTCATCCCACATATACTCAGCATTACCATGGTCGGCAGTAATTAGAGCAGTGCCCCCGGCTTGATTGATGAATGGGATTAACCTTCCTAGGCATCGGTCTACCGTTTCTACTGCTGCCACGCTGGCGTCAAAATTTCCAGTATGCCCCACCATATCAGGGTTAGCATAGTTAATTACTACCAGAGAGTAAATGCCCTTGTCAATTGCCGCGATCGCGACATCTGTAACTTCTTCGGCTGACATAGCTGGTGTTTGGTCGTAGGTAGGAACCATCGGAGAGGAAACTAGTTCCCGGTCCTCACCTTCACAAGGTAGTTCTAAACCCCCGTTGAAAAAGTAAGTAACGTGGGCATATTTCTCGGTTTCTGCAGTACGAAATTGCTTTAAACCTTTCTGGGCAATCACTTCCCCCAAAATATTATTTAAGTTCTGAGGCTCAAAGGCCACCAATACTGGCAAATTGGGGTCATATTGAGTAAAGGTGACAAAAGTCAGGGGTTGAATCTGCTGCCGCTCAAAACTATCAAATTGAGGATCAACAAAGACTTGAGTCAGCTGCCGCGCTCGATCAGGACGGAAGTTATAGAAAATGACCCCATCTCCTGACTCTACGGCACCGGGGGCAATCCTAGTAGGTAGGACAAACTCATCGGTAATCTCTGCCTCGTAGGAAGCCTTTAATACCTCAACTGCTGATAAACCCTGTCCCGGACCATCCTGAGTCATGATTTCATAAGCCTGTTGGACGCGATCCCAGCGTCGGTCTCGATCCATAGCATAGTAACGACCACTAATGGTAACAATCTGTCCCACACCGATATTATCTATGTGAGCCTGAATTTTTTGAATCGCATCAATACCATCAGTAGGCTTAGTATCACGACCATCGGTAATGGCGTGGACACAGACATCAGATATTCCTTGTAACTTAGCAAAATCTAGTAATCCGAGGAGGTGATTCAGGTGAGAATGTACTCCACCTTCCGAACACAAACCCACTAAATGGAGTTTACCACCCCGACTTTGGATATCTCTACATACTTGCAGCAGTACTGCATTCTCTTGAATAGTGCCATCTTCGACAGCATCAGAAATACGAACTAGTTCTTGGGGAACTACACGTCCAGCGCCCAGATTCAGGTGACCCACCTCCGAATTACCCATTTGACCTGTTGGCAATCCCACATGCTTGCCAGAAGTCCGAACAATTGTACTTGGGTAGGCAACCCAGAGGCTATCCATTACAGGTGTATTGGCTGCGGCAATAGCATTTCCATCAATTGCTTCGCGGTAGCCCCAGCCATCCAAGATGACTAGCACCACAGGAGATACAGGTGCTTGCATCATAGTATCCCTCGTCGCTCATACTTAAATTTCATGGCGATCATAACATCGAGGATTACCTTTTGGCTTTATCTTCCCAATTTCTTCAGAAGACAAGAGGTTCCGAGGCAGAAGGCTCCAAGGCAAGTCTATAATTGTTAAATAGCGAAATACTGATAACAACCCTAGCCTGTAAGCTGGGGATTTAAACTCATGTCAACAGCAGTTTTGTCAATATTTGGTTTCAAGATTGAAGATCTCCAGCAAATTCAATCCCGAACTATAAAGCCATCTCGTTTTAAGATCTTAGAGAAGGCTATCCGTCTGGCAGCAAATCGAATCAAACAAAACTGGAATGGTTTTTCACCTGAAGAAAAAACAGCTCTAAGGGAGGTTGCATACAATCTCCTTGAGCCGTCTGCTGGTGTGGATAACTTGTATCTCTGGCTCAAAGTAGGGTTCTATGTGCTTCTAATAAAATTAACGAAGCAAGAGAAAGACTTCTACCTGTGCCTTGATGCGATAGATTGTCTTGTTGACAACATTTTGGATGCTGTAGAACGTGATGATTCAAGCTATCAGCAGGTATTATCAGATACCCTGGAAGAATTGAAAAAATATCCTGAATCTGGGGAACCTATAGATGCCAACAGGCGTGAATGGCTGCAAAAGCTATCAGATAAGGCGCTCAGCGAAGTTTGAAGCGACTTACAAAAATTTGATCAAAAAGCATTACCGTAAAAATACCAAAGGTCGGGAAGAATTTGAAAAGCTAATTGATGACTATCTAGAAAAACTAGAATCAAACCCCTGTTCTGACGAACTATCGGAGCCAGAACCTTTTCCAGGTAATACAGCTGAGCAAGATTTTGAGTTTCGGAAAAAAAGATGGCGTAGATTACCCAAACTCCAAGGAGGTGCGAGATTGGGACGGCTAATCTTCGTTGTTTACCATCCCAAAAGGATAGTTAATCTGATATGGCTCTACACACATGCAGAATTTCAAGAGCCAAAAAGTAGACCTCTCCGAAAAAGAATCTAAAACCCTTATCCTGTCTAGGTGGAAAGCTAATTTCCACCAGAGGTCTATTGTGTAATTAATTTTGTGCGACTGCTTACCCCCACTAGTCTACTCATGGTTTTTTATAAGTTTCCTCATTTCTTTCTCAGATGAGAGCCCTAAAGTCAACTTAGGTTACTCAATAAGGAGATAGTTAGTATGATGCGTTCATTAATTAAATCCACCATTATCATCGGTTCACTGGCTCTTAGTTGTTTCGGTTTACCTCTTGCAGCGAATGCCGAGAGTGAAATTATCTATAATGGCACGTTTGAAGGAAGAAGCGACCACGAAGTTACAGGTGGCGTTACTGTCCTCAAGACTGACTCTGGTACTATCGTTGTTTTAGAATCGGATTTTTATCTGGATGGCGCCCCAGATCCGAAGCTAGGTTTCGGGAAAGATGGATACGATCCATCCACAAAATTTAGTCATCTCGAATCGAATACAGGTACTCAAGTGTATGTCATTTCTGAGGATATCAATCCCGATCAATATAATGAAATTTGGGTCTGGTGTGAAAAATTCAACGTGCCGTTGGGTGTTGCCGCAGTAGATTGACCAGAAGGCAGGAGGCTGCAAGGCAGGAGGCAGTCCCTATGAAAAAATTTTCACCATCATGGATGAAAGTAGCCTGTTCTGAAGTTCCCTAATCCCTGTAGGATAATATCAAGTCGTATTGAACAAACCTTGTTATCTATTAACTTAAGTTGCTAGTTACAAGTATTAGCGTGTTGAGATCCCCCCTAACCCCCCTTAATAAGGGGGGGACCGGATTTCAAGTCCCCCGTGGAAGTCAAAGCGTAGCATCGTCCGGCTTCCCCCTTTCAAAGGGGGACGGGAGGGGGATTCAAAGGGGGACGGGAGGGGGATTCAAAGGGGGACGGGAGGGGGATTCAAAGGGGGAAGGGAAGGGGATCTAACAAAGGAGCGATCGCGCTATGGATAGTATTGGTGTTGCTGTAGTTACATGGTTGATCAAAGTAGTCCAAGCCTACATTTATGCCGGACTGGTGTTTTCTGTAGCATTTCATCTGTTTGGGATTGGGCGAATTGACCCGGATGCTAGAGGATGGAACAATATCGGGTTTCGACTCATGATCGTGCCTGGACTTTGCGTGTTTTGGCCGATGTTCGCTGTTCGCTGGTTCCGAGGAAAACGTACACCTGTAGAACGCAATGCTCATCGGATTGCGGCTGCCCCACCTCCCAACGTTTAGGAGCCAAACAATTGAAGATTGAAGATTGAAGATTTTAGATTTACCCCATAAATAAATTTAGGGGCTTGAGGATTTGAAGATTGAATATCAGAGATGTATGACCTAAATAAATTTAGGGGCTTGTGACCGTT
>JAAHGR010000235.1 GCA_010672425.1 Symploca sp. SIO2E6 | reverse complement strand
AATGGTAGAACAAACGTTCCTTTTAAGATGCCTGAACGATTTTTTTTGACAGAATGCTGCTCCACTGGCATATCTTGTGAGTAGTTTTCCATCAGATACTTAGCATAGTGTAGCAGTTCTTGTTTTAGAGATTCTGGCATAGTCACAACCGTTTGCAAGATTTCTGCGTCAATATTCATGTTTTTTTTAGCTGACTTTATCTAAGTTATTCTGAGCAATGTAAGCAAAGTGTTCGTCTAGATCTTGGCTTGCCCTTGGGGTAATGACAATGGTTTTGGTCATTCTTGAAGTCTGTTAAAGTCCTTGTAATAACTGAGTGCGTTTTTGCTCCCACCAATCATCTGTCACTTCTATAGGTTCGCCACTATCCAAGCCTTCGAGTAATAGTGCCTCAACCCGTGCAGCTTTGGCTTGTTCTTGGAGAATTAGATGCAGGACATATTCCGACACATTGCTGTAACCTCCCTGAGCAACTTGTTGCTGGACAAACGATTGAATTGTTTCAGGAAGCAAAATATTGAGTGTAGTCATCACTTTTTCCCCATTCTGGTTATCCCTAGTTTACTTGCTTAACTTTTAGCTTACCAGAAATATTAAGGAGACTATCAAGATATTAGGATTTGGAATTGGGGGACATTTTTGATAATTGATTAGTTATCGCTAGGGCGGGTTTTGTGCCAAGATTATCGCCAAATGCGTTAAGGGTAACTCTAAACCCGCCTCTACAGAATACATAACTGACCAATATTAAAGGCAATTTCAGTAGTGCTTTGCATCTTGCTCGCTAGTAATACCAGAAACAAAAAAATGAATATACCGTGGAACAGGCTTCTAGCCTGTGTCCAGATCTGCTGTACTGGCAAGATGCGGTGTTCCACGGGAGGAAAGTTGATGGTTATGCCTCCAAGATATTAGGGTTTGGAATTTATTTACAGGCGCACACCTATTCCATTATTAGAATAATAGCAAAAAATCAGCAAAATTACAACCAATAAAACATTCTCAAAGCTTCCACTATTGTCTTAAGCCAATAATTCCTCAACTGCTACACTAAAACCTGGCAATACTTTTTGCGTACTAACTTTACTCGGGGAGGTAAACATCAATCCACCTTCATTAGTAATGACCATTACCCAAGCACTTTCGGGGTAAACTAGCCAAACTTCTTCACCTCCAGATTCTAAATATTCTTGAGCTTTGAGCAATACGTTTTCGGCTAAATCGGTGGGAGAAACTATCTCAGCACAGAGGGGGAAACTTTGAGGTAAGGTAGCTGCATCACCGTACTGTGCCACTAATTCGGGAGTAAGATAGGCGACGTCGGGAGAACGTCCTTGCTTGTGAGTACGACAGGGTACATCGGTATAAACTTTGCCACCAATGCCGCTAGAGTCTTGGAAGTCTTGCCAATAGCGACCGAGCCTCAACTGAATTTCGCCATGCCTCAAGGTCATATCATTTTTCTCTACTAGTTGACCGTCTACCCACTCCATCCTATCAGGGGGATTGGCAGTAAAGTCTTCGAGAGAAAAATTTTCTTTGACAGCAACAACGGAGATCATTTCTTTACCTCAATCTTGATTAATACAATATAGCGTTTCTTATTTTGTTAGGCGATCGCAACCAATTCTCCGAAAATATAGTCCATTTTAATGGACTTAAGCTATTAGCCTTGGGATTTTCAATCCAAGGCGGGTTATCGAATCCAACCGGTTGGTTATGTTTAGGGAGACATTTTTGGCAATCGATTAGTTATCGCCAGGGCGGGTTTTGTGCCAAGATTGTCGCTAAATGCGTTAAGGGTGACCCTAAACCCGCCCCTACAGAATACATAACTGACCAATATTAAAGGCAATTTCAGTAGTGCTTTGCATCTTGCTCGCTAGTAGTACCAAAAACAGAAAAATTGAACATACCGTGGAACAGGCAGAGAGTGCCTGTGTCCAGCTTTGCACTGGCAAGATGCGGTGTTCCACAGGAGGAAAGTTAATAGCATCTTCATCCCAACAGTTAGTTATGTCTAGGGGGACATTTGTGGTAATCGATTAGTTATCGCTAGGGCGGGTTTTGTGCCAAGATTATCGCTAAATGCGTTAAGGGTAACTCTAAACCCGCCCCTACAGAATACATAACTGAATCAATATTAAAGGCAATTTCAGTAGTGCTTTGCATCTTGCTCGCTTATTAGTGCTTTGCATCTTGCTCGCTAGTAGTACCAAAAACAGAACAGTTAACATACCGTGGAACAGGCAGAGAGTGCCTGTGTCCAGCTTTGCACTGGCAAGATGCGGTGTTCCACAGGAGGAAAGTTAATAGCATCTTCATCCAACCGGTTGGTTTTGTCTAGGGGGACATTTTGCGTAATCGAGTAGTTATCACTAGGGCGGGTTTTGTGCCAAGATTATCGCCAAATGCGTTAAGGGTGACCCTAAACCCGCCCCTACAGAATACATAACTGAATCAATATTAAAGGCAATTTAAGTAGTGCGAGCATCTTGCTCGCTAGAAACAGAAAAGCTGAGAGCTAAGGTGCTAATTATTAATAATTGTAAAACAATTGTACCAAAAGCTAGAATCATTGTTAATTGCTAGTTACACTATGCAACAGTACGAATATACGGCTATGTTGCAATCAAGGTTATGGGACTAAAAGCTGCATGATTCCTCTGCAATTAACCCTGAAAAATTTTCTGAGCTATCGTGAGGCAACCCTGGACTTTCGGGGATTGCATACTGCTTGTATCTGTGGCTCTAATGGTGCGGGGAAATCTTCCCTCCTCGAAGCAATTACTTGGGCGCTTTGGGGACAAAGTCGCGCTGCTTTGGAAGATGATGTCATCAATGCCGGGGCCAAGGATGTGCGGGTGGATTTTATCTTTCACTCTCACCAACAAACCCATCGGGTGATTCGGTCTCGCCAGCGGGGAAGAGGTAGTGCTCTGGAATTTCAAGTTGAGACTCCTAATGGCTTTCGCTCTTTAACTGCTAAAGGTATTAAGGCAACCCAGAAGCAGATTGTTGATTATCTGAAGCTGGACTATGATACCTTTATTAACTCCGCTTATCTGCGTCAAGGTCGGGCTGATGAGTTTATGTTACGCCGTCCTAGTGAGCGGAAACAAATTCTGGCAGATTTGCTCAAACTTGACCAATACGAGGAGTTGGCAGTACAAGCTAAGGATTTATCGAAACAGTTTAAAGGTCAAGGGGAACAGTTAGAACAAAGTTTACAAGCGATCGCGCAACAGCTGGAAGAAAAAGTAGCGATTACTCAACAGCAGGCGACCCTGGAAACTAATCTCCAGCAATTGCACCAAGCCCAAGAAAAGGATCAAAAACAACTCCAAGACCTCAGAACCCTAGAACATCAGTGGCGTACTCTGCAACAACAGTTGAGCTTTGTCCAGCAGCAGCATAAAAATCTTAGCAAAGATTGCGATCGCCTCCAGCAAGAGATGGCTTCGACTGAAGCTCAACAGCAGCAACTTTCCCAATTACTGAGTCAAAAAGACCAAATCACTGATGCTTACTCCCAATACCTCCACTTACAAGAACAAGAGGAACTGCTGAATGGGAAATTCCAAGCTTATCAACAAGCTCAACAGCAGCAACAACAACTGCAACAACAGTTAACTAAACAAGTTAACGAACTCAATCTCCAGATCCGCGATAAGCAAGCTCAATTAACAACCCTCAGTTCCCAAGAGCAAGATATTCGGGATATCCTCTCCCGTGCCGGGGAAGTAACGGCAGCTTTGGAAAAACTTAATCGTGCTCGGGGGTATCTCCGTCAGCTTGACAGCCTGCAGTTAGAAGTATCTCCCCTCCTCGAACGTCGCAGCAACCTTCAAGCTAAACTGGATCGAGTTCAAACCAGACTCACTGCTAGATTAGAAGAACTCTACTCCTCGGAAAGCCAGCTGTCTGCTCAAGTGGCGACAACCCCCCAGTTACGGGATCAATGTCTATCGGTCGGAGCAGCAATTACTAGTTTAGAGAAAAAACGAGTATATCAGCAACGGGTCCAGGAAAAAGGACTAGAACGCCGCCACTTTCAGGAACGTTTACAAGAAAACCAACGGCGCTATGAACAACAGCTAGCGGAACTAAGCCAAAAAATCCAAATGTTGCAAACCCAGGATGCGATTTGTCCCTTGTGTGAGCAACCCCTGGATGAAGCACATGAGCAGCATGTTTTTCAGAAAACTCAGACTGAGCACAAGGAAGTTCAAGATCAATTTTGGGTGGTACGAGAACAGCTAGTGGTTTGCGAAAGGGAACTTCAGGTATTGCGGCAAGAATACGCTCAGCTTTCCCAGGAGATGGCTTCCTATGAGGATTTAATCGAACAACGGGGACAACTAGAAGCACGCTTGGAAGCTACTGACGAAGTATATGATCGCCTTTATGATGTTTCCCAAGAAAAGAAACAACTGGAACAAGCCTTAGGTGGTGGTAATTATGCCTTGGAGTTGCAATCAGAACTGCAACAACTCGACTACCAACTACAACAGCTCAACTACAACGAACAAACCCACGCTTTAGCTAGGGGAGAAGTAGAACGCTGGCGTTGGGCAGAAATCCGCAGTGCTAAGTTGGAAGAAGCTCAACGGCGTCAGGGTAAAATCGATGCCCAAAAACCCCAAATCCAGGCACAACTAGATAACCTCAAAGCTTCAATCGAGCAGTTGCAAACCAGTTCTCCCCTAAAACAACAGTTAACAACTCTCGAACAACAAGTAGCCAAAATTGGCTATAATTTAGAAGCTCACAACCAACTGCGAGCAGTAGTGCGTCAAGCTCAATCCTGGCAACTACGTTATCAGGAGTTGACTACAGCTCAACAGCAATATCCCCAAGTATGTCAACGATTGGCTTCTCTCACTCAAAGCTGGGAAGGACGACACTCTGATCAGGAGACTATTAACTTACAAATTAATCAAATTGTCCAGCAACTGCAACAATATCCAGACATCACCAATGATATCTACACCTTAGAGCAGCGCCTCCAGAAGCAGCGACGACAATTAGACGAACACCTAGCCCACCAGGGAAGGCTCCAGCAGCATTTAACCCAACTCGAATCCCTACAAACCCAATACAATGAGCAGCAAGAAAAGCTGCAAGAACTCCAGCGGCAGTCTCGGATTCACCAAGAATTAGCCCTAGCCTTTGGTAAAAATGGTATCCAGGCGCTGATGATTGAAAATATTCTACCCCAACTTGAAGCCGAAACCAATCAAATTCTTACCCGACTAACTGGCAATCAGTTGCACGTCCAAATTGTCACCCAAAAAGTAGGAAGTCGTTCTTCCAAAAAACAAACCAAGCTCATCGATACCCTCGATATTCTGATTGCCGATGCTACTGGTACGAGATCCTATGAAACCTACTCCGGTGGCGAAGCCTTTCGGATTAACTTTTCCATCCGCCTAGCCTTAGCGCGACTATTGGCACAAAGAGCAGGAACAGCTTTGCAAATGCTGATTGTAGATGAAGGATTTGGTACACAGGATGCCGAAGGATGCGATCGCTTGATTGCTGCGATTAATGCGATCGCGTCGGATTTTTCTTGTATTCTGACGGTAACCCATATGCCTCAGTTCAAGGAGGCTTTCCAGACTAGGATTGAAGTTTCTAAAACTCAGGGAGGTTCTCAATTGAGTTTGTTGATGTGATTTGAAGAAGCTAAGGAAACTAACCACAAAGACACAGAGTTCACAAAGTTGGGGATGAGAGATATATTGGTTGCGATTATCTTGATTTTTTGCTATTATTTGAATAATAGAATAGGTGTGCGCATATAAAGTGTGAAGTACTACAACTGACTTCAGGATATCTATCTATAGCTTTACGATATTCTCCCAAAACTCATGTAGGGGAGGTTAATGCGATCAGCGCAAGCTGATGCTGAAAGCGATCGCGCTTAGAAGTATGCTGAGTCAGCAATTCAAGAGAAATCAGAATTAGTGCAAAGGAAACGAACCACAAAGACACAAAGTTCACAAAGTTGGGATGAGAGATATATTGCTTGCAATTATCTTGATTTTTTGCTATTATCTGCACAATAGAATAGGTGTGCACCTGTAAAGTATAAAGTGTTAAGGTTGAATGCAAGGATTGGATTACGAAAAGAAAATAGCAGGCTATGACTGGCATAATCTGTCAGAGTTATGGAAGAGAATTGAGTCGGGCAATACTCCTGGATGGGAATCAGGAAGAGCATTTGAATATTTTATTCTACGGGCATTTCAATTGGAGGGCGCAGAAGTAACTTGGCCTTATAGCGTGCGAGTTAATGGAGAAGAACTTGAACAGATTGACGGTGTTGTGTATTCAGATGGACTTGCTTGTTTAGTCGAGTGTAAGGATACAGCAAGCAGAATTAGTATTGAACCAATAGCCAAGTTACGTAATCAGCTACAGAGAAGACCTGCAACTGCTATTGGTAGCGTGTTTAGTCGCAGTGGATTTACTGAACCAGCTTTTACTCTAGCTCAGTTTATTACACCCCAAACAGTTCTCTTATGGTCTGGTGAAGAAATTGCTTATGCACTAGAAAATAAATGCTTTCAGCAAGGACTCTTCAAAAAATATCGATTTTGTATTGAGCTCGGTATCACATATTACAATATTAAAATTGAGGATTTATCATGACCCTGGTATACTTAGTGACAGAAGGCAAGTCTGATGTTGATATACTCCAGAAGCTTCTGCCTGAAAGATATCTTAGAAATACTCAACTTGTAGTTGGAGGAAGTAAGTACTCAGCTCAATCTCTAGCAGGTACAATTCTTGCTGTTAAGTCATTGCCAGTTGCTCTAGTGATTGATGCAGATACAGAAGATGAGTCAGCGATTCAAGAGAAATCAGAATTAGTGCATCAGTTGCTCTACCAAGCATCTCCGGGTATTCCTTTTAAAGTATTTACAGCTGTACCAGAATTAGAAGCTGTCTTTTGCTACCAGCAGTCGGTTCTAGATATGATTATGGAAACTAGTACAGATGAGCTAACTTGGCAAGTGGCTAAACAGCATCCGAAAGCATTCTTGAGCAAAAACCTCGGACAGGAGTCTGTATTTATCGAAAAAATCTTGAGTAATCTCGATGATCAAATGATTCAGGTTCTGCAACAGTATCCCTTAATCCAAGAACTTACTGAATTTCTGGACTCAGTTGCATCTAGCGAAGTGCTTGCTTGATGGCTATCAGCGGAAGCTAAGGAAGCGAACCACAAAGACACAAAGTTCACAAAGTTAGGGATGAGAGATATATTGGTTGCGATTATTTTGATTTTTTGCTATTATTTGGATAATGGAATAGATGTGCGCCTATAAAGTATGAAGTACTACAGCTGACCTCAGGATATCCATCTATGGCTTTACGATATTCTCCACAGAATTTCTGCATGTCCACCTAAATTATGATCTATGAGAACATTCATGCTTCTAATTCATGTCTAGCTTTTTGCTCTCGGAGTTTTGCCCAAAGAGCTTCTTTTCCTGGTTTGGGTGGCATTGTAGCAACACGGGCAAAATGTTCACGATTGCGCTCTTCCCAGTATTGCCGATTCTCCTGAGCCTGCTTGAGAACAACTTGATACTCTGCTTCAACTTCAGCAAGATTTGTTTCAATATAGGATAGGGCAATGTTAATTTGCTCATCTGTCAGATAAAACAGAGAACGGATGAACTTTGGAGGATACTGAGCCTTAAGGTAGTCCATTATGTCGTAGAGTGTGATGCGTGTGCCTGAGATAGTCAATCCACGCTCTGTACGAATGATCGCCACTTTCCCATTAGATGTTGGAGTCATACCGACGCTAATTTATCGTTGAATGTAGCAAAGTTCTTACTTGATTGTAGCGATAAATGCGATCGCGTTAAGAAAACGAACCACAAAGACACAGAGTTCACAAAGTTGGGGATGAGAGATATAGATGAATATAAAGCAGGTAAAGTATTCCGAGGAACAGTTGATGAAATAATTACCGAGTTGTACAAGTGATAAACCTTTCCGGATTAGAGCCAGAACAACTTGAAAGATCTGATGAGTAAGGGATGTAATAATGAAACTTGAGGTTATGAGCCATGTCTTGGGTAGCAGGGCAGCAATTACAGGGTGACAAATATAATATAAAGAAAAAATTAGGGACTGGTGGCTTTGGAGTTACCTACCTGGCGATGACGGAAAATCACCAACAGGTAGTTATCAAAACTCTGAATGAAACTATTATCGAGCATCCTGATTTTGCCAAATTTCAGGCAGATTTCCAGAATGAAGCTCTCAGATTGGGTAAATGCTCTCACCCTCACATTGTCA
The DNA here is from genome assembly GCA_010672425.1 of Symploca sp. SIO2E6. Classification (GTDB taxonomy): domain Bacteria; phylum Cyanobacteriota; class Cyanobacteriia; order Cyanobacteriales; family Coleofasciculaceae; genus Caldora. The sequence continues at coordinate 2,299 of JAAHGR010000235.1, read as the reverse complement.
AAATTTACGAGTTTTTCCAAGAAGGACCGTTGCCTTGTCTGGTACTGGAATACATTGAAGGGGAAGATTTAGCCAGTTGGGTGACTAATCAAGATATCCTCTCGGAAGCCAAAGCTTTGCACTATATTAAACAAATTGGTGAAGCACTAGTAGAAGTTCACTGTAACGGCTTTTTACATCGAGATTTGAAGCCACAAAACATTATGCTCCGAAGCGGCAACTCGGAAGCAGTGTTAATCGATTTTGGAATTGCTCGGGAGTTTACTCCTAACTTAACCCAAACTCATACTCAGTTTGTCTCCGATAACTACTCACCCATTGAACAGTATGACCGACGAGCCAAACGAGATGTTTATACTGATATCTATTCTTTAGCCGCAACCCTCTATGCGATTTTAACCGGAGAATTGCCGATGGCTGCTCCAGTGAGAGCCGCTGGTGCGGAGTTAGATCCACCGCAGCGATTCAATCCTCATCTAAGTAATAGGGTAAATCGTGCCATTCTCAAAGGGATGGCTTTGTTGCCAGAGGATCGTCCCCAATCGGTTCAGGAATGGTTCCAACTACTGGGAATCGAAAGTGCTGCACTGCCACAACCAATCACGACAGCAGCTGGTACTTTTCGCCTGCCTTCTTCTCCTTATCGTCCCAAATCCCTCGGTGTGTTAGCAACAGGCATAGCTGTTGTTGTAGCAACTCTGGGAGTAAGCTTTGCTTCTTGGCAGGGCCAATCTACTCAAGACGAGCTAGTATTAGAGGAAATTCAGCGATTGGGTAGAGGGGGACAATATGAAGCTTGTATCAACACTGCCACTAATATTCACCAAACTTCACCTAGCTACGAATCTGCTCAAGGTTGGCTGAATACCTGTGCTCAAGAATTGCTAGACCAAGCTAAGCAGCTGGCTCAACAACAGGATTTTAAAGAAGCAATCATCAAGGCTAACCAGCTTCTAGAAGTTAGCTTGTTGGAAGCAGAAACCAAGAGTTTAATTAGTCAATGGTCTAACAACCTTATCCAGGAGGCAACCAAACTTTATCAAGAAGAAGGAAAACTCGAGGAAGCAATTGCTTTAACTAAAGTTATACCTCAGACTGTCGCTACCAATAAACAAGCTCAAGAGGCGATTGCCCAATGGCAACAAGACTGGAGAGCAAATGACCACCTCTTGCGAGAGATACAGCAAGCACTTGATTCAGATAATTGGCAAGATGTGACAGTAAAAGCGAGTCAAGCTACTACTACTTATTGGCAAAAACAGATAAGAATCATCCTTGATACGGCAGAGGCTCGAATCTCAGCAGTAGAAGTTGAAGCAGATAACCGCTTTCGGAATGATGCTCACAGGATATGCGGCGATAACCTTGAATGCATCATGCATATGTGTGAGTCTAAGTACGGAGGGACTTGGTTTTGGGGAGTTCATGGCTCCCATTGTCAACTCCCTATCAATCCGACTTAACTAGGGTTTGCTGAATGAGTAATGATTAATGAGTAATAAGTAATGAGTAATAAGTAATAAGTAATAAGCATTAGAAGGCAGGAGGCAGGAGGCTCGGAGGCAGGAGGAAGAAGAGTTTTCATTGCCTAAAAAGAGGTTGGAAACTAGTCATATCAAAGGATTCGGCCATCCTGTTGCCATTTCTATTTTCAGCAAGAGCTCCCGCTTGTGCGCTTCGCGCCCCCAATTGAAAGAGTGAGAAACACTATTTCCCACCTCCTTCCTCGCCTCGGAGCCTTAGGCTTGTGTTGATTCAATTCTTTAATCCAAAATCTAAATAAATCTAAAATCTAAAATCTAAAATCTAAAATAGTAGAGACGTTGCATGCAACGTCTCTACATGATTGGATTAACGGGTTCATATATACCGGATTTGATATACGAAAACCTTACCATCTAATTCACATAAGTAAAGTAATCCGCATTCAAATTAAGGCTACCCACTCCTTGCACAATTGCAATCAATTCATTCGGAATAGGACTTTGTAGGAAAATACCGATCCCTGAGGGTAAGCCGGGGGATACAGCCCCTAACTGATAGTTAGTAGCACTGCCGTGGAGTTCGATGACATCTAGACTGGAGTTAAAGTCAGTAATCAAGGTGTAATCTCCAATACTTAAGCCCCGACACTCTTGGCGTGCTTTTTACCAAATGCCAACTTTCGTCGTTCATCACCATTTGGACCAACACATAACCAGGGAAGAATTTTCTCTCACTGGTTCGCTTTTGACCGGCTTTCATCTCAACCACGTCTTCAGTTGGCACCAAGATTTCACCGAAGTACTCTTGCATACCC
>JAAHGR010000234.1 GCA_010672425.1 Symploca sp. SIO2E6 | reverse complement strand
TGTGTTGGGTCACGAAGAAAGCTCTACCCAACCTACATTTTTAGGTGTGTCACAGTACTAGCTTGTCGTTTAAGGCTTCGAGTTGAGTTAACTTTTCTTGAGCATAGCGTGCTACAATCAGAGCCTCTAGGAGTTCGTAAAGATTTGTTACGATTCTCTCTCCCAAGAAAAACTTGTGATCTCGTGGCAAGCGGTTTAAAATAGGTACATACCATTTGACCATATCGTAAGCTCTTTGGATTATTGGCAACTCATTCATTTTTAAAAAAAATTAAGCTCGCCACGCTCGCTAGGGAAAAGGAAAAAGAGAAAAGGGCTATAGGTTTAAAGAGCAAAGAAGAGGCCATGCCTAGGATACAGCAACTCGAAAACCGATATTGTTGTTCCTGTAGTCCGGGTTGTCCCTGCCGCGATTCGCACTACGGCAGTACCTCGGATTGCTGACCCACGAACCACCCCGCAGCAGCAGGGAATGATTATCATTCTCATTCTCGCTTTTGTCTAACCAAGGACTACCATTACTTGGGGCTCCATTGTAATTATCATGCCAGTGGTCTTCACACCATTCCCATACATTACCATGCATATCGTACAAACCGAAAGCATTGGCTACTTGAAAACTTCCTGCCATCGTAGTTTTCTGGCGATACTCTCCTACAGGACCAGAACCGTAGGTGAAGTTACCATTGTAATTAGCCAAATCGGTGGTAATTGTCTCTCCAAAGTGGAAAGTGGTAGTGGTGTCAGCACGACAGGCATATTCCCATTCTGCTTCGCTAGGTAACCGGTAGGTACGTCCGGTTTTAGTTGAGAGTCTGGCCAAGAACTCTTGAGTATCATACCATGATACCTTCTCTACTGGCAAATTATCTCCTTTGAACCTAGATGGATCAGGATTTAAATCACGACTAACTTTATCTAAGGCAGCTACAGTTCTCCACTGTGCCTGAGTTACAGTAAACTTACCTAGATAGAATGGTTTGATAGTGACTGAATGCTGAGGACCTTCATCACCATCTCGCTGTTTCTCCGTAGCTGGGGAACCCATCTCAAAGGAACCACCAGGAATTGCTACCATCTCCAACATGACTCCATCACCCAAGTCTTCGGTAAAGAAATTGGCTTGGCGACGGTTACGGCTATTTTCCTTACCTTGGGAATCTACAGTTACTACATCAAAGTCAAAGGGTTGGAGATTGATTTCTCCAGGTTTACGCTTCCAAGTTTGATAAACAATTACCCCTCCCACCAATCCAACACCACCCAAACCTGCCACTGTAATCAACTTCCTTCTCGTCAATCCACCACTACTAGTTCCAGAATTGGCAGACTTCACTGGCTGCTGTGGTGGAGGCGGAGGAGTAGACTTTCTTCCTGATGATGGCACTGTAGTTGCTACCTTAGGAGGTTTCCTACGGGGTGGCGGATTGAGTATTCGCTCAATTTCAGCCAACCGTTGTAGAATTACCTGAGTGTTCGTTGGACGCTCATCAGCAGAACGCATCATCAGCAAATCGATAAAATCTGCCAATTCCGGTAAAATATCAGGAGTATGAGGGCGCCAGTTTAACTGATCCTTGCGAGGGTCATAAATGGCTGGATCAATCGGTTGCTTACCGGTTAGCAGAAAAACAAACGTCCGTCCTAAAGCAAAGAAATCCGATTGGGGTACTGCTTGATGGTGCAGTTGTTCTGGGGATGTGTAACCAAAGGAAGCAACCCCTGTAATCTGTCCTTGTGCTTGTTTGGCATAGTAGGTAGCAGTAATTTCCCTGACTGTACCAAAATCGATTAACACCAACTGTCCATCTGGCTTGAGGATAATATTCGATGGCTTGATATCCCGGTGGAAAAACTGCTGCTCATGCACCTCATCCAGAATCTGAGCCAACTGTAGGAGCCATTTGAGAGCTAACTTTTGCTCAATCGGACGATATTGCCGCTGTTGCTGATACTCCTCCAAATCCGATCCCTCAATCTTCTCCATCACCAGACAGTGCAATGGTTGAGGAGAATTTCTCGGAAGGAAAGTAAAGTATCCGTCTCCCCGGGGAATCCCCGGATGATTCAGCTGCTGAAGCACCCGCGCCTCTTGCCGAAATAAGTCAATGACTTTGGGTTCATGATTATGATGGTTAATGAGGACTTTGAGTACTTTAGCCTTACTACCCTGACTCACTTCATAAGTCCTACCAAATCCCCCTTTGCCACTGAGTAAGCGAATTACTCGATATTCTCCTGCCAGGAGCAATTCTGAACCACAGGCTTGGCAAAAGAGGACATTATCGGGATTTTGGGGATGGGGACAGTGGGGATTAATACAGTGGCTCATGGGAATTAAGAATTCATCGGCCCAGTTTCGTCTATTTTGACTCAAGCTGGTGCGTTACCAAGCAGTCCCGATGAAAAAATTTCACTACCATTCACGAAAATCCCTCTCTCTGCGTCCCCGCGTCCCCGCGTCCCCGCGTCCCCGCGTCTCTTTTCTACTCCCCACTCTCTATATTTACGTTTGCTAACATGATTGCCTTTATTTCTATCTATGTACTGATGAAAGCAGGACGCAGAAGTTAAAAACATGCCTTCTTTGATTCTAAAAATGCATTGTTAATATGCATTTAGATCATAGCCAGAAATATTTTGTAACAAACTATACTAACGATTCAAGAAGGAGATGCGATTCTTGTACTGCACTTAAGAAAGAATCGACTAGATTTAACTCAAAAATTAATGTTTGTGTGTAAGCAGATCGGCAATAAAGTCAGATTGAATTCAGCTGGGCAGTGTGGCGATATTTATTCAGGGATTACTGTAAATTCACTTAAAGTAGCTGCAATAAGGCAATAACAATTTGCCAAAAAATTGCTTGGCACAAACAAAATTTTACCTAATGAAGTTGTAAGCTCCAGTCGATCAAGTTTTTCCCTCAGGAAAGGAACAGATGCTCAAAGAATTAATATCATTTCACGGTAGATACCGTATCTTACATCTGACCTGGTTTGCCTTCTTCCTCTCCTTCGTGGTGTGGTTTAATTTTGCACCTCTAGCTACGGCAGTGAAGGAAGACTTTGGTCTAGAGATAGGACAAGTCAGAACAATCGCTATTTGTAACGTTGCTCTAACAGTACCAGCCCGGATTATCATCGGTATGCTGTTAGATAAGTATGGACCGAGGATTACCTACTCACTGCTGTTAATGTATGCGGCAATTCCCTGTATTAGCTTTGCTCTGGCACAAAACTTCAGCCAGTTGGTGATTAGCCGTTTAGCATTGAGTATCGTTGGTGCTGGTTTTGTTATTGGCATCCGCATGGTAGCGGAATGGTTCCCACCCAAGGATATTGGTTTAGCGGAAGGAATCTACGGTGGCTGGGGTAACTTCGGTTCAGCTGCTTCGGCTTTTACCCTACCCACAGTTGCCGCTATCCTAGCTTTTAGCGGTGGTAGCATTATTAACTGGCGCGTTTCGATCGCTCTGACAGGAATCATTGCCGCTGTCTATGGTGCGATCTACTTCTTTAGCGTCCAAGATACACCCCCCGGCAAGGTTTATCAAAAACCACCAAAAACCTCTGGCATCGAAGTCACTACCAAGAAAGATTTCTGGTTCCTGATGCTGATGAATGTTCCCCTAATTGGCATTCTCTGCGTCTTGGCTTGGCGCTTAACCAAGGTTGGTTTCCTCGACCAAACTCAACTCTACATCGTCTGGGCATTTTTAGTCGGTCTGTATCTGTTCCAAGCTTACGGCTGTTGGCAAGTAAACAAAGATCTCTTACTGGGAAATAAACGCTATCCCCCTGAAGAACGTTACAACTTCAGCCAGGTTGCTATTCTAGAATTGACCTACATTGTCAACTTCGGTTCTGAGCTAGCAGTGGTTTCTATGCTACCTGCATTCTTTGAGGGAACCTTCGGTTTGACTAAACAGGCTGCTGGGATGATTGCCGCTAGTTACGCTTTCATGAACCTGGTATCTCGTCCTGGAGGTGGCTTAATCTCCGACAAGCTAGGTAGTCGTAAGAACACCATGGCAGTTCTGACCGCTGGTATGGGGATCGGCTATCTGATAATGAGTACAGTTAATGGTAATTGGTTCTTGCCAGCTGCTGTACTTCTAACAATGACTTGCTCGTTCTTTGTGCAAGCAGCAGAAGGTTCTACCTTTGCCATTGTCCCTCTGATTAAGCGTCGGGTAACGGGTCAAATCGCTGGTAACGTTGGTGCTTACGGTAATGTGGGAGCTGTAGCTTACCTCACTATCTTCAGCTTGTTACCAGAGGGAGATGTGGGCAACCAGATTTTCTTCCAGGTTCTAGGAAGCGCAGCCATGGTTGTTGCCTTCCTTTGTTGGTTCGTACTCAAGGAACCCAAAGGCTCCTTTGCTGAGCATCATGAAGGTGAAGAAGATTACGTTCCTCCCGCTATGCAACCAGAAGGCTCATCAATTAACTAAGGAATGTAATCAGGCACTAGTGCCATTTTGAGTCGGGGTACGGTTTGCCGTACCCCGCTTTGTAGAGATGGGAGGATGGGGAGATGGGGAGATGGGGGGATGGGGAGTGTGGGGAGTTTGGGGAGTGTGGGGAGTGTGGGGAGATGGGGAGGACAAGGGAGACAAGGAGAATAAGGAGATCAAAAACAACTCCCAATTCCCAATTCCCAATTCCCAATTCCCAATTCCCAATTCCCAATTCCCAATTCCCAATTCCCAATTCCCAATTCCCAATTCCCAATTCCCAATTCCCAATTCCCAATTCCCAATTCCCAATTCCCAAACAACAAATAACAAACAACAAATAACAAACAACAAACAACAAACAACAAACAACCAATAACAAATAACAATGAAAACACTATGTCCTTACTGTGGCGTTGGCTGTGGTCTTGAGGTGATACCTCCGGCTCAACCGGGTAAAGCAACTAATCGGGATAGTCAAGGAAATCCCATCTGGCAAGTAAGAGGCGATCGCACTCATCCCTCTAGCAAGGGTATGGTTTGTGTTAAAGGTGCTACTATTAGTGAGTCTTTGGAAAAAGACCGTCTTAAGTATCCCATGATGCGGGATACTTTGGATGAACCATTCCGTCGAGTGAGTTGGGAGGAAGCGTTAGAAAGGGTAGTTAAGGAACTGCAAACTGTTCGCTTTACCCAAGGTCCAGAGGCAATTTGTATGTACGGTTCTGGACAATTCCAAACCGAGGACTACTACGTTGCGCAAAAATTACTCAAAGGCTGCCTCGGCACTAACAACTTTGATGCCAACTCCCGCCTCTGCATGTCCTCAGCGGTGGCTGGCTATATTCAAAGCTTTGGTTCCGATGGCCCTCCCTGCTGTTACGACGATTTAGAATTGACGGACTGTGCCTTTTTAATTGGCACCAATGCTGCCGAATGTCACCCGATTATTTTTAACCGTTTAGCAAAACACCATAAAAAACATCGCCACGTTAAGATGATAGTGGTCGATCCCCGCCGGACTCCCACTGCAGAAAAAGCTGATCTACATTTAGCGATTAAACCCGGTACAGATATTGACTTACTCAACGGCATTGCTTACCTGCTGATGCGCTGGGGTAAGTTGGACAGCCTCTTCATTGACGAATGTACTCAAAACTTCCCCAACTACGCTGAGATCATTGAGCATTATCCACCAGACTTAGTTGCTCGTAATTGTGGTATCTCCGTTAATGAACTGGAAAAGGCGGCTCGTTACTGGGGTGAATCTAAGCGAGTCTTATCCCTTTGGTCTATGGGAGTGAACCAGTCCTCAGAAGGTACTGCTAAGGTACGTACTCTTATTAACCTGCACCTAATGACCGGCAATATTGGCAAACCAGGAGCCGGACCATTTTCCCTCACCGGTCAACCCAACGCCATGGGAGGCAGGGAAGCCGGGGGACTTGCCCATATCTTACCAGGTTATCGGGTAGTGAAGAATCCCCAACATCGAGCAGAAGTAGAACAGTTGTGGGGACTCGAGCCAGGACAAATCTCACCGGCTCCCGGCTTGGATGCTTGGAGTATGATTACTGGTTTGGAGACGGGGGAAGTTGGTTTCCTCTGGATTGCTGCTACTAACCCAGCCGTTAGTATGCCGGACATAGAACGCACTAAAGCCGCTTTGCAGCAGTCGCGCTTCACCGTCTATCAGGATGCCTACTATCCTACCGAAACCGCTGCCTACGCCCATGTCTTACTACCAGCAGCTCAGTGGAGTGAAAAAACTGGTACAATGACTAACTCCGAGCGAGTGGTAAATCTTTGTCCTAGCTTCCGCTTTCCCCCGGGTCAAGCCAGAGCCGACTGGGAAATTTTCGCCGAAGTGGGACGTCGCCTCGGCTTTACAGAACAGTTCGACTTCCCCAACTCCGCAGCCGTCCATGCCGAGTTTGTCCAACTCACCCGGGGACGCCCCTGTGATGTGACAGGACTCAGTTACGAAAGATTGCAGCAACAAGGACCGATTCAATGGCCTTGTCCTGAGGGAGAACCGGAAAGGGAAAAGCCAACCGCCAAGCGACTCTATACCAACTTCCAATTTAATACCCCAGATGGGCGAGCAAGATTTGCCGCTTTCCATTCAAAGGGACTAGCGGAACCAGCTGATAAAGATTATCCTTTTGTCTTAACCACAGGCAGACTCTACGGTCACTGGCACACCCTCACCCGTACAGGAAGGATCGAGAAAATCACTAAGATGCACCCTAATCCTTTCTTAGAAATTCATCCCCGGGACGCCAAACAATTGGGCATTAAAGATGATCATTGGGTAGAAGTGCGATCGCGTCGTGGTCTGTGTCGCCTGCGAGCCAAAGTCACCAAAGCGATTGCTCCTGGTACTGTCTTTGTCCCCATGCACTGGGGTTTCCTTTGGGCACATAATGCAGAAGCCAACGCTTTGACTCACCCCCAATCCTGTCCTGATTCCTTACAACCAGAATTAAAAGCCTGTGCCGTACAACTAACACCAGTTACTGCCCAATCCAACATCTCCGAAGTCCAATCCACACCCACTCCCGTTGGTGTTTTCTAAACTTCTCTTGCGGAATGGGGAGATGGGGAGATGGGGGGATGGGGAGATGGGGGGATAGGGAGATGGAAAGACAAGGAGGACAAGGAGGACAAGGAAGATATTTACACTAGCCCAATTCCCAATTCCCAATTCCCAATTCCCAATTCCCAATTCCCAAACAACAAATGACACTAATCCCGTTCCCCCAAAGTACCCCAAACACCCGCCTCACCAAGAGTAACAGGTGCTTGCTCGCTTTGTGCCACCGTTGAACTATAGAGGATAGGAACTAATCCCATAACCAAGGAACCGATAACAACTAGGAGGATCATCTTGATTGAAGCACCGTTGTGGGTTGTCCAAGCGATCGCGTTATTTACAGAACCGTGAGATTGTCCTTGGCTTCCAAATTCATGTGTTTTCATGGCTTTATCCTTAAAATTGCTTGCCAACAATGGTTGTGTTGATTTTAGGTGTGCAATGTCGGCGATTTAGTCCATTCCCCGAACCTTGCACAAAATTATTCTACGGAAATAAGAGGAAAATGTAGCCATTGTTACCAAATATTGTGACAAAAAGTAGCAAAACTTACAGAATTTTCTTAATTATGTGAGATGGTTCGCAGTTGAATTTAGTCATTAGTCATTCGTCATTGGTCATTTGTGAGCATTTTGGTTGCATCTGCGATTATTTGGTGCTAATATTATTTTTATAATGGGTAAGGTGTGCGCCTATATATAAATGTACGAGGTTTGCGCTATAAGCTAGAAACCGGGTTTCTTTTGGTAAATTTGTCAAACTAATTTACCGGAGCCTGGAATCCCCATTCCCTCGTAGATAATTTCCCTAACTCATTTTCAAATAAGCGAACGGTGAGTTATTACTTATTACTTATTACTTATTACCAGAATCAATCGATTTATTCAGCAAACCCCAAATACTTTCCTACTCAACGATAACTTTACTAAACCCGCCCCGGCCATTAGTGAAATCATTGGTATATCATAGAACCAAAATGTGGTGAATTGTGTTTCATGGGGACTGCCTTATGCCTTCTACCTCCTGCCTAATTCCACCAGAAGGAATCCGCTCAATCGAAATCAGAGCTTGGGTCACCGCTTTAACAATTGGTGCTGCAACATTGGAACCAAAAGCCTCCCCCTTTGGTTCATCGACTATCGCCACTACGACATAACGAGGAGAATCCACCGTTACCAGACCAACAAAGCTAGTTATTTTAGCATTAGCATAATAACCACCGTTAGGACTAGCTTTTTGAGCTGTACCAGTTTTACCAGCAATCCGATAACCGGGAACTTGGGCTTTGATCCCGCTACCTTCACTAACTACAGCTTCCATCATTTCTAGGACTGTCTGGGTGGTTCTCGGTGAGAAGATTGGTCTTGGTGAAGCAAGGGACGGCTGCCAGTACATTTGCCCTTGAGTATCATAAAGACCCTTAACCACATGGGGAGTTACTAGCTTGCCTTCATTGGCAAAACAGGAGTACATCTGAGCTAGTTGCAGGGGAGTGATAGAAAAACCCTGACCAAAAGAAGTAGTAGCTGCTTCCACTGGCTCAGCCAGGAACTGTTGCTGAGTTTTGATTTGTCCTGGTGATTCAAAGGGTAAGTCAGTGTTCAGCTTTTGCCCTAACCCTAGTCTTTCTAGCCAGCCATAGTAAACATCCGGCTTCATTTGTTGGATCATCCTGACCATGCCGATATTGCTGGAATGTTTCAGAATATCGGTGATACCAATCATCCCACGACCAATTTTGTCATGGTTAGCAATTGACCACTTACCCATTTGGATCGAACCTGTATCGTAAAACTGGCTGTCAGCTTGAATTGCTCCAGTTTCCAACGCGATTGCTACATTCAGGGGTTTGAATGTTGAACCGGGTTCGTACAAATCTGCTAGCGCCCAGTTTTTAAACAGACTAACATCAAAATCGAAGTACCGATTGGGATTGTAGGTTGGCTCGGAAACCATCGCTAGCAAGGAACCATCCCAAGCATCCATGACAATTACCGTACCACGCTCAGCACGAAACTGCTTGATTTGTTTCTTCAGAGCCAAGCGAGCAGCTCTTTGGAGACGACTATCCAGGGTTAACTGCAACCGCAAGTCATCAATATGTAAAAACCCTTCAGGGACATGATCCGGCATCAGAGCGCCATTACCAGCGCGGCTGAGTCGGAGAGTGCGCACAGCACGTTCTAGTAAATTTTCCTGGGAGTATTCTACCCCTGCCTGACCACGATGATCCATATCCACGTAGCCGACCACATCAGATGCTAAATCTTCCTGGGGATAGAAGCGGGAGTAGTATTGGATCAGCTCTAGACCATCCATTTGTAAGTTGGCAATCTGGTCAGCTACTTCTTCGGTTAGAGAATTGTTCACCCTAATGCCACTTTCTTTTTTACTGAAGAGCTCTTCTAACTCAGTAGCCGTCCGATTGATAATCGGAGCTAGTAATACCGCTATCTCTTGCTGGGAGCGCTTAAACAACTTCGGATGGGCATATAAAGTGTAGACTTGTTGGTCAACTGCTAAAACATTACCATTGCGATCAATAATGGGACGTCGGGGAATAAAAGGACGCAGATACACCATCTGCTGCTGCCGTGCTTTTTTCTCCAGCACAGAAGCTTGTAACACTTGCAAACGATACAAATTTAACGACAGCCCAAACATGCCAGCCATCATTATTATCCAAATCAGCAACAGTCTGAAACGGGACATTTGAAGAATTGAGAATTGAGAATTGGGAATTGGGAATTGGGAATTGGGAATTGGGAATTGGGAATTGGGAATTGGGAATTGGGAATTGGGAATTGGGAATTGGGAATTGGGAATTGGGAATTGTTTCTTTTTCTCCTTGTCTCCCCATCCCCCCATCCCCGTGTCTCCGCGTCTCCCCATACCAATTAACATTAGTAACCCAACGGTGTCCTTCCCATTGGCTCTGGAGCCATATTTTCTTCTGTAGATGCCCTATTGGGTTGTCTCTCCGGAGCAGGGGGCAAAATAATTGTGTTGGCTTGGGTGGGATTAATTAAACCTGTAGCTGGGCTTTCAGCCTGTTGAGCTAGCTGATTTTTCATCACTTCGTTGGTCTTAGTCAACTCTCGCTCATTACGTTGTAGAGTTTCCAATTTACGGTATTCTTTTGCCCACTGCTGCTGGTTATAAACTGTCCAAGAATAGATAGTCAGAGTCGATCCCACTAATAAAAAGGCGATAATATCGGAGCCGCGCTGTAGAAATAGCAAGACTTGCAGCCACATGGGTGCTGTTTGGCGCGAAGGGTTGAGCCGAGTTACTTTTTGTCCAACTGTAGATGAGATACTGGTTACCCTGGTAGAAGCTTTTAACCTTGTTTCCCTGATCCTGGAGTTAGCACCTGGTCTTCTAGACCGACGTCGTTGAGCAGAAACAAATGGGCGAGGGGCAGCATTCATAACTATTTTGCAGTTCTTCTACTTAGCAGCTAGCGAATAACTGAGGCTACCCGCTAAAAACTAGACAATAGATTTAATCCTAGCATCACTTCCCGCACCCCCCACACTCCCCACACTCCTTCTAAAGCAACAAATTGGCTGTGTCACGG
>JAAHGR010000233.1 GCA_010672425.1 Symploca sp. SIO2E6 | reverse complement strand
CAGTATTGCCGATGAATTCAAACCGTTTGATCGTAATCTTCTTGGGAATTACCTCTTCAGGGACTTCGGGAACTGCGGGAGTCGAACCAGGGGGTCTTAGGAGTTCTTCTGGAGGTGGTAATGGTTGGGGTGGCCCAGGTTCTAGCGGTTTTGAGGGAGAAGGTTGGAAAATATCTGCTGGTGTATCTGGTGGTATCAAATCTTGATCTGGAGGTAAAGGTACAGGAAGTTGAGCCAGATCAAGGGGATGAGATACTGCAAAAATGTTCTCCGGCTCTGGTTGTGCTGAGCTATCTCCTTTGGTTTGGCTTGCCCTATCTTGTGCTAAGTGCTGAGGGGTTACCCAATCCTGCTTAGTTGAGGGTACTATTGCCCCTGTTACTGGGATTTTCAGGCACAACGTAGTTAACACAGTCGCAATGCTCGTGAGATGAAGTAGTAGGTTCTTTGCCATCAAAAATTCGCGGCAGTAACTTTGTCACGTTAGCGACAGGTTGTATAGGGTGCTTACCGCGCCTCCAAGTACCAATTAAAACGAATAAATTCATGATAAAATATAAATGTCAAAAACGCTACACAATTATTATTCAAAATTAATAATGAACCGAGCTAATCGCGTCTCAATTTAGTATATATAGCATTTCTATGTGAATTGTAAAAAAGGATTACAGTTTTTTTCTTTATCCAAAATCTTTGTCCCTTTAATCTTGACCATTTACCTCCCTTTAAAGACTAATCACTGGTCTCTGTTTCAATATTTAATTATCATATTAGGCAATAAAAAAACAATATTAACTTACCACGTGGCTGTGCGATCGCCTGCCGTTAATTTTTTGAGCAACCCTAAGACTAGAGAGCGATCGCCTAAAAGATAACATACGGTAGGGGCTCCCTTCACCAACCATCTTTCGGTTAGACCAAGCCAATTAGGTAAACCCGCCCCGGTGAGGTGGGACAATAGGTATATCATCAGCCGGGGCGGGTTTAGTTAAATTATCGTTGAATAGCTTGCGTTTCGGGTGAACCCGCCCCTACACATTTACTTTCTTTTCTTTATTTTCTAGAGGAAGCTATAACTATGTTAGCAGAGCAAACTACCAAATCACTTTTGCATAAAAATCCCTGATTTCTCGATCTGCTGTGATGATTGAAGCTTGATTAATGCTAGCCAATGCCACAACAATCCGATCAGCTGGATCTCGATGTGTCCATTATAGTTTGACACTTTCTAACCATAAATCTTCATTAATCGGCACAATAGTAACAACATCGGACTTTTTTACAGCAGCAACATATTGATTAATATCAATGCCTAAATCTAGTTTTTTATTTTTGATTTTAATCGCAATTTCCTAGATAGCAATAGATGGAACCAGACCATTTTTCTCCTTTTCCATATTTTAGCAACTGGGTAGTACTTGAGACGAATGTGCCATAGCTCAAGGGGTTACAACCCCTCACCATTGGTATTTGTGCAAAACTGAGATGCTCCCATTCGATAGTCTATGATCAATTCTCAATTCTCAATTTTAAAATATTGGTATAACCATCCCTTCTCGAGCCAGTAAATAGTTAGGATAAGCCGACTGAATTTTTTCCTCCATCTGGTCGAGAAAGTCATCATCATAGTCAGGGTTGTAGCGAGATATAACAACTTGCTTAACTTCAGCTGCTTCAGCTGTTGCTATACCAGTTCGCCAGATATCATCTGGCCAATCCAACACATCAGAGTTTAGGGTTTCCTCTGCTGAGATAGCATAGGGGGCATCCAAAATTAGTAAATCCGCTTTATGTGCTAGATGCAGCAGATGATCATCAAGGTGCTGATGGTTAAACGAGCGAGAAGTTGCGTAGATTACCGAGTAACCCCGCCAAGTGACTCGGTAACCCATTGAACCTTGTAAGGAGTTGAGAGAAACTATCTCAACTGTGACATCATCCAGTGATACTTTCTCGCCAGAAGTCAGACTATAGAACTGTAGTTCTGACTGCATAACTTGAATGGGCACTGGAAAAGTCGGTGCTTGCATCTGGCAGGCAAGCCGCTGTTCCATGGGTGAACCATTAGATGCAGCTGCTCCATAGATATGAAAACAATTACCTGGAATGAAGGCAGGCGTAAAAAAGGGAAACCCTTGAATATTATCCCAATGGCAATTGGTAAAGAAGAGGTGAGCTTCTACTGGCATCTGGGAGAGTAATTGATTACCCAATACTCGTAAACCAGTACCACCATCAAAAATTAGGCGTTTCTTGCCAAGACGCATCTCAACACAGGAGGTATTGCCACCATAGCGGATGGTATCTTTTCCTGGAGACGAAATTTTACCTCTAACGCCCCAAAATTGGATAAAACAATCGACCGTAGAACCAGTTACCATGTCAGCTTGAGTATGAGATGTGGGTAGGTTAGTGGCTGCGGTCGCAACATCTGGCATCTTTTTACCAAGTTAGCCTTGATTAGTAAATCTTCACACCGGTGGATTTCTCTTAAATGATACTTTGATAAAGTCAGCACCAAGGGAGTAGGTAAATATAACTTAGTCGTCAAATAGGGAAGATATCCTAGATCTAGGATAAATCACCTAGGGCAACAAAGTAGCTAAACCGGAAGGTGATTTTCACTCTACCCTACATTTAATCTTCCAGCATCCAGAGGTTGGTCAGGAATTTTTGTTCAACTTCTTCCAAGAGTAACAGCAATCTCTGAAATAGTGAGAAGCTATTGCTATAACTCATACCTTCATCTGGACTAACGACCCAGTGTGTGTGAGAAAGCACCAGGGAACTAGGGGTAGAATAGGCGGATTTGATACCACGAGAGTCTAGCAACGGGAGATGTTGCTTAGGGAGAAGCTGAGTACACCCTAAGCAATAATACCTAAGTGTTGCTTACTTACTAGCAGCTTTAATGCACTCTTCTACCAATGGTAGAACCTGATCTATATCTTTCCACCCTAGAATCTCTGTTTCTTTTTTTTCTAGATTTTTGTAAGTCCTGAAAAATTCAGCAATTTCCTCCAACCGATGTTCGTGTATGTCTTCGAGAGATTTTACCCCTACATAACGAGGGTCTTTGTCAGGAACACAAAGAATTTTTTCATCGCGATCGCCACCATCAATCATTTCTAGCATCCCGATCGGTCGTGCGGCAATAATGCAACCAGGAAAGGTTGGCTGATCCATAATTACCATACCATCAAGTGGATCACCATCATCCGCTAAAGTATTGGGCACAAAACCGTAGTCGTAAGGGTAGTGTACGGAAGCATAGAGCACTCGGTCAAGTGCCATGGCTTTTAAGTCTTTGTCATACTCGTACTTGTTTTTGCTCCCAGCTGGAATTTCAATTAAGACGCTGAGCAAACCAGGTTTGGGTTGAGCAGGAATGAGTGATAAATCCATTACTGACTTTTTTAGCGATACATTAGATTGGGGGGATTTGGCAGACAGAGTTTTTCCCACAGAGGCTAAACACCAACAGTGAGCTTCTACTAACCCCCGTGTAGCATTGTTACATACTCCAGACTATAACTGCCAAGAGCCATAGAGGGTTAGTATTACTTTCCACACAGACCCAAGGCTTTGCCGCAGTTTTAGAGCTAACACCAATGCCCATGCAACTGAATATTACTCCTTGCAGGAGTAATACCCTAGCTACTAGGGGACAGCGCTTACCAAACTGCGCAATATAGTTATTTGGTTATAAAAATATTTATCGTCTCATTTGCCTGACCTCGTAAGTGAGTAGGAAGACTGCGGAAAAACGCCAACGCTACTACTAGAAAAGGAGTAAGCAATGACGAATACAGGTAGAGTCAGAGTCAATAGAGCAATGCAGGCTCCCATAACCTCCGCCCATCGATAAGGGTGAGGATCATAAGAGTTAGTAGATGAACCACTGGATTCCATAAGTTATTGAGACCTGGAACACAATCAATTGAAACAAATAGTAAGAGGGTAGATCATAACCCACTACTTACTATTTTAACTATTTATTCTCAATTACTTGTCTTTAATTAAACAATCTCAACCAAATTTCGGGAGTTGTAACAGTGATTACATTATTCACCATCTACCGGCTGGCATAAGCTCTCATCGGTTCTTTGAGTAATCGAATGTACAAATGTTTAAAGGTAGACTTGATAACGCGGGGCATACCAAAATCGATCGGTACTAAGTTATCTGGTAGTTTCCAATCCATCACTTGGAGTTCTACTGGTTGTTGGAGAGGAAAGTGGATGTCCACCAATTCTGGACAACATCCTAGCCGTTTACTGGCAGCAACAGTAGGAACAACCATTGGGTCAACGTTGAGGATTTCCACTAGGGAGCGATCCAGGGCAAAAACATCTTCGGAAGCCCCCAGAATATTTAACTCTCGCGGCTCCCCACCACTAGGACCATTCCCCTCGTGACCAATGATGCCATCAACAATGGTTAATGCAGGAGTGAGCGCTCTTGCCGTTTCGACCAACATATCCCCAAAACGGCGCTCATCCTTGCCTGCTTCCATATGCCACCAAGCTTTCATTTTACCTGGAACACAGCCAAAAAGATTCTTGACACCCATTGTTAGAGTTAGCTGCATATGAGATTTGATTTTCGGTAAGTTAATTACCACATCAGCTTCCATCGCTTCCTTAGACAGCCGCAAATGGTTAAAACTGTCACTCACTGTTTGATAACGCTGTCCGTGGAATTCGACGATGGGTAAGTTAACAGATTTCATCATCGGCAGATAGCCGTTTGACTCAGCTACTCCCCTCGCACTACCAAAAGCAGGACTATCTCCTAAAAAAGGTTTACCTCCAACTTCTTGAACCAGTTGAGCAACGCAGCAGACAATTTCTGGGCGAGTGATGCATTCCTTACCAGGACGTCCAGCAGTAAGTAGATTAGGTTTGAGCAGGACGCGCGAGCCTTTTTTGACAAAAGCTCCCATCCCTCCCCAGGGCTCTAGCAAGGTTGCCAAAGATGATCGCAGCTTTTGCTGCTCATAGGAATCAGCATAAATCAAACTAACACTAGACATGGGCTTAGCTCAAGAGTCTGGCAATGACTACATGGCTGATTATTTTACCATATTCCTTAAGAGATTGTTAATATTTGTATAGTTAACGGGTATATTATTTATGACTGTAGCTACTCTTACTAACTGGACTCTGGGGCTCTTACTAGGACTGATGATCCTTTTATTTATCTTCCGGATCATTCTCACCTGGTATCCTCAAGTAGACCTGAATCGCTTGCCATTTAATTTAGTTGCTTGGCCAACAGAACCTTTCTTAGTACCAATGCGCAAGATAGTCCCTCCTCTTGGAGGAGTTGACATTACTCCAATTATTATGGTAGGGCTTTTCAGCCTGCTGCGGGAGATTCTCCTTGGTCAGCAGGGACTCCTCAGGATGATACATTGAGCAGGGGAAGCTGGGGGAGAGGGGGAAGAGAAGGAGACAAGGAAGACAAGGAAGATATTATCAATTGTCAATTATCAATTCCCGATTTCCTTACAACCAACAACAAACAACCAACAACAAACAACCAACAACCAACATCAAATCATCATTTGTTCGACAAAATTGGTATACACCTCACCCTCAAGGAATGCTGGTGTTTCCAAAATTTTTTGATGGAAACCAATTGTGGTGGTAACGCCGGTAATGGCACATTCTCGCAAAGCTCTTTTCATGCGCTTAATGGCAGCATCACGAGTAGAACCCCAAACGATTAATTTGCCAATCAAGGAGTCGTAATAGGGGGGAATTTCGTAATCTGTATAGACATGGGAATCCATGCGAACTCCTGGACCTCCTGGTGGTAGGTAACCACTAATTTTTCCTGGTTGAGGACGGAAGTTGTGCTCCGGATCTTCGGCATTAATCCGACATTCAATGGCATGACCTTTGAGGGTAACCTGGTCTTGGGTAAGCTGTAATTTTTCCCCTTGGGCGATGCGAATTTGTTCGGCAATCAAGTCTAAGCCTGTAATCATCTCGGTAACAGGATGCTCAACTTGAATGCGGGTGTTCATTTCCATAAAGTAGAAGTTACCTGAAGCATCGAGGAGAAACTCAACTGTACCTGCACCGACATAGTTGATTGACTTGGCAGCCATCACTGCCGCAGCCCCCATTTTTTCCCGCAGTTCAGGGGTTAAAATTGGACTGGGGGCTTCTTCTAGAAGCTTTTGGTGCCGTCTTTGGATAGAGCAGTCTCGCTCACCTAAATGAATAACATTGCCATAGCTGTCAGCGAGAATTTGAAACTCAATATGGCGTGGACGTACAACAAATTTTTCTAGATAGACGCCGGGATTACCAAAGGCGGCTTCCGCTTCTCCTTGAGCTGCTTGAAAGTTTTTCGCTAAAGTGCTCTCGTCTTGGACTAAACGCATACCACGTCCACCACCACCAGCAGTGGCTTTAATCATCACAGGATAGCCGATTTTCTGCGCGATCGCTTGAGCTTCTTGTTCAGAAAGTAGTAGTCCCTCGCTTCCTGGTACTGTAGGAACACCAGCACGTTGCATGGTTTCTTTAGCCGTAGATTTATCTCCCATTGCCAGGATTGCTTCTGAGGAGGGACCAATAAAAGAAATTTGATGATCTGCACAAATTTCGGCAAAACGGGAATTTTCCGCTAAAAATCCATAGCCGGGATGAATGGCAGTGGCATCGCGAGTCAAAGCAGCAGCAATGATATTGGGAATATTCAGATAACTTTTGCTACTAGGGGATTCGCCGATACAAACCGCTTCGTCTGCTAGTTGGACGTGTAAGGCATGCCGGTCAATGCTAGAGTGAACAGCAACAGTGGCAATCCCCATTTCTTCACAAGTTCGGAGAATTCGCAGGGCAATTTCCCCACGATTGGCAATCAAAATTTTGGAAAAATTCATCTCACGGCACTGCTACAATACATCTGTGATTTACGTTACAACGAATCGCACAGATATCCCAGTTATGTACCACCCTGTAGAGACGTTGCATGCAACGTCTCTACAGGGTTTTTGCGTTTTTTTCAAAATCTACTGGGATTTTCAGCATCTGGAATTTTTTACAACCGAACATAAATTTGTACGGTTTGTCTCCCTTGTCTTCTTGTCTTCTTGTCCACCTTGTCTTGTCCCCACCCGAAAGTAAAAAACCTACCCTATGCTAGAAAATCAACGAATTCTCCGCTATCTGGAAAATAGTGAAGCATGAGAGAATAGTCTGTATGCGCACACCTATACTATTATTAATAATAGCAAAAAATAGTCACGATCGTCTACTAAACCAGGGAAGCTCCTCTTTTTTCCGTATCTCTCCGTTTCCCCAGCTTATAGGTCTCTTCGATTACCTCCGGAGCCTCCTATTTCCATTTTCTCGTTCTGCCTTAACGCATTTCTTCTGCCTCAGTCCAGCTTAGGCTTACAATCGGCAAAAGAGAGAGCTTCATCATCGAGATAACCAGCAATCGCCATTTCAATGACTGCCCAAACAGGATAGTTCATGGTTTTCGCTCGCATTTCTAGTCCATGGCGAATAGTCTGAGGTAATCCCTCTAAAAAGATTTGTGCTAATTCAGGTGATAAATGTTCAGAGATTGCAGACTGAGTTGGCATAGAATTAGTCCCTCGCTGGAATTTTTACGTTATAGGGCGGATTAACGGCTTGAATAATGAGACCTTCTAAATCTAATGATAGCTGTCTCCATTGCATAAAATCTAATGGATAAAAGGCTATTCGGATGTCTGTGGCTTTCAATTCTTCAATGAATGCCCATAGTAACGCTTTATGACCTCCACGAAAGCGATCGCGTAGTGTTCTGGTTTTACCAATGTAATTGTTATGCCCTACCCTGTAGAGACGTTGCATGCAACGTCTCTACAGGGTTTTGCGGTTTGCTCAAAACACTGGGTAGTTAACCTGGATTTGGTATAATGCTGGGATGAGCTATGGCAAATGGGGTGACAGGAATGCGACTATACACTTCTACATTACTTTCCTGAGCCTGACGGAGATCGTGCTGTGCTTGAAGATTCAGCCAGAATTGAGCACTGTTACCAAAGTACCGCGACAGGCGTAGAGCTGTATCTGCGGTGATGCTACGCTTACCAGCCAAAATTTCACTGATACGGGTTTGAGCTACACCCAGATCCTTGCTAAGTCTGTAGGGTGTAATATCCAGTGGCTCCAGAAAATCCAACTTGAGGATTTCACCGGGATGGATATTTGGGAAACGGTTGCTGTCCATTTTTTAGCTACTCAATCATGGTAGTCCACTATTTCCACCTGAGTGGTATTGCCTTCATCAGTCCAAATGAAACAGATTCTCCATTGATCATTAACCCGGATGCTGTACTGCCCTTCAAGATCGCCTTCCAACTTCTTTAGCCTATGTCAAGCAGGAGTAGTGTCTGGCAATTTAGAAGTCGAACAAGCTAAATCCCACGAAAATTTCGTTTTGTATAAATTTGTTCACTGGCCAGAGATTTACCCCATAAACCAAGTAGGATCGATAATGCCCATCCTACTCAATTTACCAGTAGAGGAAATACTCTATGGCTTATTTCTGGTTTAAAGCCTTTCACTTAATTGGCGTTGTTGTTTGGTTTGCTGGGTTGTTCTACCTAGTGCGTCTCTTTGTCTATCACGCAGAAGCTTCCCAAGAGCCAGAACCGGCTCAAACGATTTTGAAAAATCAGTATCAAATTATGGAAAAACGTCTTTATCACATTATTACCATGCCGGGAATGGTAGTGACTGTGGCAATGGCGATTGGTCTACTCACTACTGAACCGGAAGTTTTAAAATCTGGCTGGATGCACATCAAACTAGCTTTTGTTGTGGCTTTACTAGCATATCATTTTTACTGCGGTCGGCTGATGCGGCAACTAGAAGCCGGAGAGTGTAATTGGAGTGGTCAACATTTCCGCGCTCTCAATGAAGCACCCACTGTGCTACTTTTAGTAATTGTGTTGCTGGCAGTGTTCAAGAACAGTTTTCCCACAGACATCAGTGCCTGGTTAACTTTCGGTCTAATCATTGTTATGGCAGCATCGATTCAGCTTTATGCCAAAAAACGCAAGCGGGACAAAGCAAGACGCTTAGCAGCAGAAGCATCTCAAACCGAGCAAGAGATGAGTGGACAGTTATCTGCTTAAGGGAGACTTAGCGATCGCTTGGATTTGACCGATAATCGGAGGGCGTAGGGGCGCACTGACGTGCGCCCAGGCTAATTATCAAGACCACGATACAGTTCAGTGAGTGCAAATTCTAGATCAATACTTTGCAGGAAAACGCGATCGCATCCTTCATAAATTACCGTTTCCCATGTCTTCGTAGCTGTGCGACGACGGCATTCGACCCGTTGACTCTCCTGGGAAATCAAAACATATTCTTCCAACGATGCAATTTTTTGATAATCCTCAAATTTTTTGCCTGAGTCGAAGGCTTGTGTACTGGATGAAAGCACTTCAGCGATCAGTTTAGGATATCGCTTGATATAGCGGTCATTGCTGTCTCGCGGGTCACAGGTGACGAAGGCATCGGGATAGTAATAAAACTCATCTTGGTAATTGACTTTGACATCGCCGGAGAAAAAACGACAGTCTGAGGAGTCTCCGAAATGATTGTCAATTGCCTTGAGGAAGTTGAACGTGATTCGATCATGATTATCTGTGCTGCCAGCCATCGCATAGACTAAGCCATGCTGATATTCATGGCGGATTGGGTTTCGGCGTTCGATATTGAGATATTCTTCAGGACTGATGTAGTTAGGGACGGCAATCATGGATTTTGTCTTTGGGGCAATTTTGTTGACTCTATTTTAGCGATATAGCGATCGCTTGTAGGGTGGGTATTATCAACAATCTTCAACATCAGTGATAGGATTTGGAGCCATGCCCACCTCAATCTTTGACATATAATTTAACCGACGGCAAAGCCATCATGTTGACGCATAAATGGTGCATGATACCCTAACACGATATCTTGCTTTGGTATTCCTAAGTCGAGCAACTCATTGGCAACACCAATCTCTGTCCCCTCATATTGAATCCAGACTTTACCATCAATAATATCAATGTGAATTAAAGGGCCGAAAACACGACGATACTTTGCCCATCCTGCATGAAATACTTGATAAATATTAAGACCAACCTACTTAATCGTTTAGCAACATCACCTACAAGCACTTTTTTGCGCCTTTTAGGAATCCAAACGAAGTGGTAATTGAGCAAGGTCACTGATGTTGTTTTATGTCGGTATCTACTTGTCATTTGTAAAGTTTTCGTAAGTTGCTGGTCAATAGCTTGCACTTATCAATCATCTTGTACTATCTTAAATTCATCGTCAACAGGTCGAGCCGATGTTAGTTTTAGAAGCCAAGTTAAAAGGTAAGCAATATCAGTACAATTTAATAGATGAAGCTATTAGAACTGCTTTGTTTATTCGTAACAAGGCTCTCAGACATTGGATGGACAACAAAGATGTTGGCAAAAACGACCTCCAAAAACTTTGTGCTGTTTTAGCCAAAGAATTTGAGTTTGCCAACAAGCTTAACTCTATGGCACGTCAAGCTTCTGCTGATAGAGCCTGGTTGGCAATTAAGCGCTTTTACGACAATTGCAAAGCCAAGAAACCAGGTAA
>JAAHGR010000232.1 GCA_010672425.1 Symploca sp. SIO2E6 | reverse complement strand
CCAATCGATGAATCGGAACAATTCCAGGATATCTTTTTTGCTATAGCCTCGATTGTACAACCCTTTGACTAATCTCAGCTTCCACTGTAACCGAGTTTCTGGAGTCTGCAGGGTTGCTTGAGCCTGTAGATGAGCCAGGGTAACCACAGCAATGAGTAATGAGTAATGAGTAATGAGTAATGAGTAATGAGTAGATACAGACAACAGCAGCTAATTCTTCAGATAACAGATTGCCATAATTGAGAAGGCGATCGCTTTCTTTCCTAGTTTTTGGGAATTGGATCTTGATTGTTGCGATCGCAACTGCTGTTTGCTATTATGATTAATAATAGGATATATCTGCGCATACAAAATATACCCCTACCTTCAGTCTTAACCACTAATTCTCTATTCACCTCCTCAAACTAAGCAGGAGCATCTTATGGGTTGCACAGAATTTTAGTAGTGGGAGCATCTTGCTCCCTAAAATTAATTACATCCAGAAGCATCTTGCTCCCTAAAATTACACCCACTGGAAAAAAATTATACTAAATCCGGGTTCCTATACCCCCTTTATGTTTCACCCTGTAGAGACGTTGCATGCAACGTCTCTACAGGGTTTCGCGGTTTGTTTAAAACGGGAGTGATTAACCCGGATTTGGTATTACACCCACTGAACAAAAGAAAACAGGCTGGAAGCCTGTTCCACAGAAAAAGCATTCTAAATTCTAAATTCTAAATTCTAAATTCCTAATTATTCAGTTGACATGGAGTTGGACCCATCTCTACAGGATAGATACCACCAATACCAATGCCGGTGTTAAATACTTCAGCATCAGTTAAGATAATTTCTTCGATCAAGGCTCCCGACACATCTGCATCATAAATCTGCGCACGGGTTAAATTAACCTGACTGAGATTGGTATCATTAAGGCAAGCATTGGTCAGAAAAGCTTCTGTTAAATTAGCACCTTGCAGGTTGGCTCCGTTGAGGTCGGCTCCTTCGAGGTTAGCATCGATTAAGATAGCTCTCTGTAGGTTAGCATTTCTCAAATCAGCACCAATCAAGTGGGTTTCTGAAAGGTCGGTTTCCGAAAGATCGGCTCCTGCTAAATCACAACCGGCACATTCTTTAGTTGACAATAGCTGTTGCACATGATCAGGATTTTCTGCTCGCACTGAACTAGTGAAAAACAGAGGAGTTACTAAGGCAAGAGTTGCTAGAATCTTTAGTTTCATTTTCTTTCTCCTTCCTTCGTGTGCCCTACATGATTAATATTCCTATATTTACTTAAGAGACTAAATGATCTGCGTCATCAAAACTTGTGAGCTCAAACACCAAAAACACAAACCAGCATCAGGTTCTTGCATGAGGTATGAGTTGCTTGCCTGTGATTTGAGTCACTAGTACAAAGAAGTAGGTGGAACTGGCATCCTGCCAGTAGGTGGAACTGGCATCCTGCCAGTAGGTGGTAGTTGGTAGGCAGTACCATTATACCACTACTAGCTGTGGCTTTAGGAATACTATTTAGTGTAATGTAACAAGCGATCGCAACGTAGGGGCGTATTGCATACGCCCAAATTGCATACGCCCAAATTGCATACGCCCAAATTACATACGCCCAAATTACATACGCCCAAATTACATACGCCCAAATTGCATACGCCCAAATTGCATACGCCCAAATTGCATACGCCCAAATTGCATACGCCCAAATTACATACGCCCAAATTACATACGCCCAAATTGCATACGCCCAAAACCATTACAGCACTTACCGCTGTTACGAGGTACAGTAAAAACGACTAGGAAGAAATCTATCCAATCTTGACAACTGATTTAGGTGTACCTCATTGCAGCGGGAACCGCTGTAACTTCAAACTGTTATCAACAGCAACACACCAATAACAATTGCCCCACCTCCAAAGATGAAAGACCAGAAGCGGTGATAACTATTAACCTTTGTACCACTATTGCTAATAAATTGGGTCAGATCCATCCAAGGAGCAACACCTCGCCGAAACCAACCAGTTGTCTCACCCCGAGAACCGAGCAAATTCTTCACTTTACCCATGCCAAACAGTAAATTTCCCAGGGAACCGAAGCGAGAGGCATAGCGTAGGAAAATCATACCAGTAGAGTCTTGGAATTTCAGGTCAGAGCCCAAGGCATTACCAGCATCCCCCCTACCAATTAACTCACCTTGGAGTTTCACTGGCTGACCTCGCAAAGGACTAGCATAGGGGTCAGACATTAAGGTCAGAATATCTGATTCCCGCGCCTGCTTGAAGTTGGGGTACATCACCAAAGTACGTAGCAAAATTGCCACTCCCAAACCGATAATGGGACAGGCAAGGGGAGCAGTTGGCAGAGAGCCCATCAAAGTTAACCCTAGTAGCAAACCTGCAACTAAACCAAGGGGTATAGCGACAAACAGCAATAAGTCGGCAACAAAATTACCGTAGAGCTTCGACTTGTTCAGACTTTTACTCTCTCCTACGATACGACCCATGTCAAACTCCGTAGGTAAACCTAGTTGTTCAGCATAGGTAGTAAGTGCGCGTACCCGTTTACCGGTTAGGGGATGAGTAGAATTCAACTCCATCCACCAACCCCAAGGATTAAACAAATCCCACAAAAAGACCCTACCTACTTGTTCTGGTTGAGCCGCCACCCGATAGGCAGTACCACTACTAGCTGCGGCTTTGGGGTCATAAATACCTAAGGCGCGAGTACCTTCAACCAAGCGACTTGGTTCTGGCGATCGCTTTCCTTCTTCCACAATACCGTAAGCAATCTTCACCAAAGCGCGGGAGAGAGCATTGGGATTACCAGTGGATTCTGCGGCAAAGTGATCCGCAAAATACTCCCTAGTGCGAGATAAATATAACAGTAGATAAGTGCCAACAATGTAGAACCCATAAGCAATCAAAGCCGCACTCCGAGCCGCATCCCTTGCTTTTTCACCACCACTACGTCCTAGGCGTCGGGCAGTAATGTAAACTAGATAGGTGATTTGCACCAAGGTAGAAGCCACCGTCATCACCGCAAAATCCCAGTGGACGATATGTCCCAGTTCGTGAGCATAGACTGTAGCAACTTCATCGTCATCCAGGTAGGTAAATAGTCCTTGACTAACTACCAGACGAGCACTATTAGGTAGGGAACCATAGGTAAAAGCAGTGGGATTTTGGTCATCAATAATACCCAATCGAGGCTGCTTGAGTTGTTTCTCAGCACAGACATACTGAATAACCTTCGCCGCCTCAGGACTCTGACTCTCCACCTCAGCCAGGGATACCCAACGGGTTTGATAAAGCCAACGCTGACTTAAATCCATCAGCAAGGGAGAGAGGAAAAAGGCAGCAGTATTGAATATTAGGGTAAACACCACCGCAATGACCAAACCAGCAATGGGGTCAGGACTCTCCAAAATGAAGATAACTGCTAAAGCCAGCACCAATACCATACCAAAGAGCAAGGAGATGGTGACACCAGAGGCCAAGGAGAGATTACCAGCGAAACCTGCTAGAGAAAGCTTAACACCAGTTTGAGCTGCACGGGCTCTTCGTGGAATTGGGTTGCTGGCTGGTTCCGGTGTGGGGGTAGGCGGAATATTGGGTGGAATTTCCGTGTTCTGTGCTTGGTGTGTCTCGTGTCTGTGCGTCTGTCCACTCGTCCCATCCTGGTTTTCATTCACCCCCGGTGTGGTTGTCGTGGCAGCAGTAGCTGCGCCAACATTTGGGGTAGACTGCTGCTGGGATATCTGGGCATTAGAGAGGGACTTGAGGGTTTGTTTCGCCCAACTACGGAGTTGGGAATGCTTACTATTGGTCAATTGTTGACAAAGATCAGACGCTTTTTGAATTTCACCAGCACGATAATAAGCTTTCACCAAGATCATCTGAGCTTGGAAATAGTCTTTCGAGCCCGGTTTAGCACTATACTGGCAAAAGTCTTGGAGTATTTGTATTGTTTCTTGAGGGCGCCCTTGTTTCAGAGCATCCAATCCAGCTTGGAGTGACATAATAATTGAGAATTGAGAATTGGGAATTGGGAATTGGGAATTGGGAATTGGGAATTGGGAATTGGGAATTGGGAATTGGGAATTGGGGAAGAACATCCTTCCTTGTGGGCGACAGCATATAGGTGTCTAATTAATAGATACAGTAAAGGTCACGGAAATTTCGCAAAAGTTCTCAGAAATTTATGGTTGAGAATGGGAAATTGAGAATTGTCAATATCTCCCTTGTCTCCCTTGTCTCCCTTGTCTCCCCATCTCCCCATCCCCTCACCCTCCCTCAACCACCGGCAGTATCACGGTAAATGTAGTCCCCACTCCTACTTCACTTTCCACCTTGATTGTTCCCTGGTGAAGATCAACTGCTTGTTTAACAATACACAAACCTAACCCTGTCCCAGGAATTTTACCTACATTATTGGCTCTCTCAAACTGCTCGAAGAGTTTGGCTTGATATTCTGAGGGAATACCAATTCCTTGGTCTCGAACACGAAAAGTCATTTGTTGTTCATCACCACAGACTTCCAGGTGGACATTGCCACCTTCAGGGGAATATTTAATCGCATTGGAAAGCAAGTTTCCCAGAATGTGGCTCAGAAGTTTTCCATCCAAATAAGTTTGAGAACATTCCTTCTGAGAGCAAAAAGTCAGTTGGTGCTGCTTGGTAGTACTTTGGAACTGTTCGAGTACAGTCTGGCAAAAGTTGATCACATTCAACTCGATTGGTTCAAAACTGAGTTTGTTGGCTCCTGCCTTATCGAGAATTAAAATATCCTCGATCATCTGATTAATATTATCAATAGCAAATTGAATCCGCTCAAAATGTTTAACCTTTTTTTCTTCCGTTAGCTTATCTTGATAGAATTGCAGGATTTCAGAACTTCCTTGGATCGTCGCCAGGGGATTGCGGATATCATGAGCAGCAATCGAGAGCAATCGAGATTTATCTTCCATGGAAACTTGGCTTTTGAGAAGAGATTGCCGCATTTGAGCTTGCTGTTGATGTTTTTTGAGAGCCATCTTGATCGTGGCATGTAATTCTCTGTCTTTGAAAGGTTTGAGGATGTAACCATAAGAGCCAGTTGCCTCGGCTCTCTCTAAAGTTTGGTCATCGGCATAAGCTGTGAGATAAACGACAGGAATACCTAGTTGCTCATGGATTTGAGCTGCTGTTTCTATACCATCTATATCTCCTTTGATCACAATATCCATCAAGATTAGATCTGGCTGGACCTCAGTTGCCCGTTGGATAGCTTTGTCTCCAGAAGAAACAATATCAATTACGACATATCCTAATTTAGTTAGTTTGCGGGATAAACCCTTAGCAATTAAAAGTTCGTCTTCTACAATTAAAATTTTAGTATCACTCACAATTTGATAGTCTCCGTCGATAATGAAGTTCTGAGAATGTCAGCTGAAACAATGTGCCGTTGCACTGTTTCAGTTCTATTGTTCCTTCCAACTGTTCAGTTAGGGTACAGACTAATTGCAAACCTAATGATTCAGTTTCCCGAAAATCTAGATCTTCAGGAAAGCCAATACCATTATCTCTGACTATCAAATTGATTTGCTTATCTGGTGATTGATGCAATTCCAGCCAGAGTTTATTGTTGCTTCTACCTTTAGGGAAGGCGTGTTTAAATATATTGGCAATCAATTCATTGACAATTAAGCCACAGGGGTTAGCAGTCTCGATATTGAGCAAGACTGGTTCGATATCCAATTCAAATTCAATCTCCCTGTCATCAGAGTAACTATAAGAACTAAATAAGTTGTCTAACAAAGACTCCAGATACTCGCCAAAGTTGATTTGGTCTAAGTTATCCGAACGGTATAACTTTTCGTGAATCAGAGCCATTGAGTGAATGCGATTCTGACTCTCCTCAAGTACTTTAATAATTTCGATATCTTCGGTAGAGTCAGTCTGCAATTCTAAGAGACTGGATACAACCAATAAATTGTTTTTCACTCGATGGTGAATTTCCTTGAGTAGCAGTTCTTTCTCTTTGAGAGAGGCTTTGAGCTGTTCTTCAGCTTGCTTACTCTCTTGGACATCCTCCACCACACTAATAAAGTACTGGGCTACACCGTCGGAGTTGCGTACCAGAGAGATAGTTAGATGCCCCCATTGCACTTGACCATCTCGGCAAATGTAGCGTTTTTCTAGGGAGTCAGTGTTAATTTTGCCAGCTAATGCTTGATTCCAGTACTCTTGATCAAGCACTATATCATCTGGGTGGGTAATCTCTTCCCAAGTCTGGCCTAAGAGTTCTAACTCACTATACCCCAACAGGTCACAAAACCCTTGGTTAGCCCGGAGGATATGACCAGATAGGGAGCTCAAAACGATTCCTACCGCAGCCTGCTCGAAAATGGCGCGGAAGCGCTCTTCACTTTCTCGCAGAGCTTCCTCTGACTGTTTACGCTCAGTGATATCTTCGGCAATCCCCGCTACCCGGTAAACTTCCCCAGCCTGATTGTAAATGGGGAAGGCGCGATCGCGAATCCAGCGAATTTCTCCATAGGCTCCCACAATCCGATATTCTTGATCGTACTCCCCTCGAACCTGTTTTGGGAAAGCTGCTAGGACTTCTTCCCGGTGTGCTGGATGAATGGCATCCACAAAAGATTGGGGTGAGGTATATAATTGGGTGCAAGGGCGCCCCCAGATGGTTTCGTAGGCAGGAGAGACATAAATTACATGTTGTTGCTCGGGGTCTCTCATCCAGAAGACACTCTCAATGTTTTCCGCCAGCTGACGGAAACGTTCCTCACTGTCTCGTACATCAAATTCTGCCTCTTGGCGCTCTAAAGCATTAGCAAAAATCTCTCCTACTAGTCTTAATAGAGTTATCGTGTCTGTTGTCCAAATTTTCGATGTCCTGACTGAATCAAAGCCAACCAAACCCAAAAGCTGACCCTGAGCAACCATAGGTACACCAATCAGGGATTGAGTAGATTGCTTCAAGAAATAGGCTTTTTCCTTGCTGGCAGTAGGGGGTAAGTCAGTTACTTGAGATATCTGCACTACCTCGAACCGTTGTAATTTCTCCCTGAGCCAGGGTAAAGCTGCCAAGGAAATCTTCTGTAAATTAGCTATTTGAGGCTCAATGCCAGGAGCACACCATTCATGAGTATTGCTAATTTGAGTACCATTATCAGAGATTTGAAAGAAATAACTACAGTCAACTTCAGCAAATTCTCCAATTTGCTGTAGGGCTGCTGTGATACCATAATCAATGTCATCAGATTTGAGATTAATGAATTGAGTCGAGATGCTACTAATCAGCTGTTCTAACTTAACCCGCCGTTGAAGAGCTGCCTCAGTTTCTTTGCGATCCTTAATGTCTTCCACCACAACGATCAAATAAGGCTCAGCTCCAGACTCCTCTGAGGAGGCACGCACTAGTGATACAGTCACGCTCACCCAGATAAAGGAGCCATCCCGGCGGCGGTAACGCTTCTGTTGTGAGTAGGTTGAAATTTCCCCCGCTAGCATTGCCTGCCGGTACTCTTGACTCACAATCCAATCATCGGGATGGCTGATGTCTGAACCTGTCTTCTGTAGTAATTCTTGCTGAGAATAGCCCAAAATCTCGCACAGTTTCTGATTAACCATCAGCCACTGACCATTAATCGCCACCTGAGAAACTCCTACTGCTGCTTGCTCAAACAGAGAACGAAAACGTACTTCACTCTCTCGCAGAGCCGCTGTACGCTCGATCACCTTAGCTTCCAACTCATCATTTAAACTTTTCAGGGCAGCTTCTGCTTGCTTGAGCTCAGTAATATCTTCGGCAATGCCCACCAGACGGTAAACTTCTCCCAACTCATTGCGAATGGGAAAGCTGCGATCGCGGATGTGGCGAATCGTACCATTGGGTGTGACAATCCGATATTCTTGAACAAAATTTTGGGGGTAGCCAGTGCAACGGCGTTCCTCGATTTGGGCAAGAGCACTATCTCGATCATCTGGGTGAATCACTTCAATAGAACTTTGGGGATGTTCATACAAGCTACTACAAGAACGACCGAAGGCAGTTTCGTAGGCAGGACTAACGTAGAGCCACTCAGTTTGCTGGGGGTTGCTCATCCAAAACACATCGCGAATTGTCTCCGCTAGCTGGCGAAACTTTTGTTCACTGTCCCTTAAAGCTGCTTCTGACTGCTTATGGGCAATCGCAATTCCTGCTAGTTGAGTTGCCAATTCCACTAGGCTTTCGTCTTGTAAAGCAGAGGTTAGGAGGCAGGAAGCAGGGGGGTTATAGAGGTAGGATTCGAGTCCTAACTGATGAGGAGTTGTCAGCTGAGGCTGGTGAGCATACATGGTAAATGTGCCCAAAACCTTACCATTAGGGGAAAAAATTGTTGTTTGTTGTTGGTTGTTGGTTGTTGGTTGTTTGTTGTTGGTTGTTTGTTGTTGGGGAATTGGGAATTGGGAATTGGGAATTGGGAATTGGGAAGAAGATGTAGCTATACTATCTTCCCCATCCCCCTTGTCTCCCTTGTCCTCCCCATCTCCCCATCTCCCTATCTCCCCATCCCCGCGTCCCCGCGTCCCCGCGTCTCCCTCAGACTCTGCCAGTACTATCGAACAGCTACAACCCTCTGCATGGGCTTCGATAAAATGACAGAGGCTCTCCAGCACCGACTCTAGGGATGCCCCTGTGGCAAGCATTTGTAGAAGCTGTTTTTGTCCCAGCAGCAAACTTTCGGCTCGCTTGCGCTGGCTAATATCTTCAGCAATACCAACAATTCGGTAAATTTGTCCGGATTCATCTGTGACAGGAAAGCTACGACCCCAAATCCAGCGTATATTACCATCAGGCTTGATAATGCGATACTCCTGGTTTAAAGGCACGCCTTCAGCTTGTCTTTGCATCGCAGCCGTAACGCGCGCGCGATCTTCAGGATGAAGAGCTTCTATCCAATCTTGAGGCTGTTGATACAAACTACTGCAAGCTCTCCCAAATACTGACTCATAGGCTGGACTAATGTATATCCAGTCACTATTATCAGGTTTGCTAATGTAAAATACTTCCCGGATGTTTTCTGCTAATTGACGGAACTTCTCCTCACTCTTCCGCAGCGCTTCTCGTGCTTGTTTGCGCTCTAGTTCTGCACCAGCACACACGGCAAAAATTTGCAAAATCTCTTCCATGAATCTGGTGTTTGGGAGAGGTTTGCGAGCCATAACAGCCATCCAACCCAAAGTTTGACCTGCACTATTAAATAAAGGAATACCCAAATAGCTCTCAACCCTCATCTCCCGGAGCATAGTATCCTCAGGAAATAGCTGCTGAACATTTTGACGATAGATACACATCCTCTGCTGACTCACAGCATAACAGGGGGTGCCAGCTAAATCGTAGTCAAAATTATCGGTAATCTCACCATCCATACAGAAAGCTACTGTCCTCATACGTTCGTATTGGGAGTTAACCAACTCACCAACAAAAGCATATTCGACCTCCAATGCCTTGGCTAAATATGCAACTAACGACTGGAAGAAAGCTTCACCGTTGGTAGAGGAGATGCCTAAAACTAGATTCCGTAGGGCTTCATCCATGCGCTTGTGTTCAGTAATATCACGACCTACTGCATAGAAAAAACCAGCTTCAGGAGCGATAGCCGTCCAAGACAACCACAGATAAGAACCATCTTTACGCCGATAGCGATTCTCGAAGTTCTCAACTGAAATACCGTCTGATAATTGTTCAACTATCGCTATAGTTGCTTCTATATCTTCAGGATGCACAAACTCAATGAATGGTCGTGCGAGAAATTCTGCTTCTGTATAGCCCAGTAAATCTTTAAAATAGGGATTAATCCGTTTGAGGTAGCCATCAAAGCCTGCAATACAGAATAAGTCTAGGGAGAGCAAGAAAAAGAGGTTTAATTCTTCCTCCGCTTGCTGACGTTCCACTGCAGTAGAAAGTACATTACTAATTGCCTGGAGAAAATTGACATCTTCTTGGCTAAATTTTCGCTGCTGGCTAGTATGAACACTCAATACACCAAAAGGAACTTGCTTGCCCTGAATCACAATGCTCATGCCACTAACTACATGATGTTGGTGCAGCAATGACGAGCCACTGAAGCGGGTTTCTTCCTGCAAGTTACTGACAACTACCTGTTTAGACGAATGCAGGGTATAACCTGCTTGGGAACCCTGATTTGCTCTCACTATTGATTGACCAAGAGCACCTTTTTGCCAGCCGAATCCTGCTACTAATCTGAAGGCATCTAAGTTCGGCAAGAATTCTACCACCTTACAGTATTCTACCTCCAAAATTCGAGCTGCTAGGCTCACTGCCTCATCCATCAGGCTCTCTAGTTCACTCTCTGCCAAGGCTCGTTGACCTAACTTAGCAATTGCTTCCTGCTGATGAGCACGGATTCTGAGTTCTGTCTCTGCTTTTTGGCGCTCAACTTCTGCTCGCTTGCGATCGCGAATTTCTGTCATGAGGATTTCATTAGTTTCCTTAATCTGGGTAGTTCTCTCCTGAACTCTGATTTCTAACTGCTCCCTGGCTACTTCCAACTGCTCTTCTGCTGACTTTCGTTCGCTAATATCCCGACCTACCCAAACAATTGTATCCTCGGAAATCGGGGAAATTTTAGCAGAGAACCAAACTGGCTA
>JAAHGR010000231.1 GCA_010672425.1 Symploca sp. SIO2E6 | reverse complement strand
GCATACGCCCTGTATTGCATACGCCCTGTATTGCATATGTCCTGTATTGCATACGTCCTGTATTGCATACGCCCTGTATTGCATACGCCCTGTATTGCATACGTCCAGTTAATCTATTGAGCTACTTTTTTATCAGGCAAAAAATCAAATTTCTCGCAGGAATCTAAATGCGATCGCTTTAATTAACACCAAATCAAGATTGGTGGGCACTCAATGGGGAATTTATTAGTTTAATGGTTGAAATATAAGGGCGCACGTCGGTGCGCCCCTACAAAATGGTATTTATTCCTTCCCTTCACGGGTTAATTCCCTTAACTGCTTTTCCAACTTCCTGACACGTTCAGTATCTCCTAACAATTGATACCCATCCCGTGCCAAAGTCAATAAACGAATAGCTTCATTCTGATCACCAAACTTAGCCTCGATTTGCCCCAATCTATCTTGCGCCACCGTTTGCTCTTCGATATCATTAGAGTCTGCTACCTCAACAGCCTGGGTATAGTAGTTCTTCGCCTGGGTGGCTAGGGCTAAGAAATTCCCATAAATCTCCCCTATTCTGTTATAAATCGGTGCCGTCTTAATTCCACGATTCACCAAATCTTCCAGCATTTCCACCGCCTCGACAGTTAACCCTTCTTTGAGGTAAAGATGAGCCAAGGCAAGGGTTTTGGCTTCCTCCGTCCATGGTTCCTGAGCAATGGCTGCGGCTTGGGATTCCACCACCTGAGCTTCAGTTGCTTCGAGTAAACTAAAACCCAACCCTCCCGGTATAATTGGTTCTTCAACCGAGGAAGTTCCTGTATCAGCTCTGACAATTAGCAAATATTGACCTCCTGGTTGTAGAGGCTGCTCCCCAGGGTAAACTATTTGGGTATC
Source organism: Symploca sp. SIO2E6 (assembly GCA_010672425.1). Classification (GTDB taxonomy): domain Bacteria; phylum Cyanobacteriota; class Cyanobacteriia; order Cyanobacteriales; family Coleofasciculaceae; genus Caldora. The sequence goes on along the minus strand of JAAHGR010000231.1, from coordinate 9,769 downwards.
CTTCACCTGGGTTTTCCAATCCACTCCCTCACCCTTAATACTTACTGTATAATTAGTTGCTCCTGATACCCGGTTCCAGCGCAATCTCGGCTGAGCATTAAGGAGTTTTGTCCGACGGGGACTGATAATATAAGGAATGGCACTATCATTCCAGGCCATTACCTCACCGCGATGAGGGCACTTATAGACCCCAGGAGTACATTCGGGAGGTTTTGCCGACGCACAGTCATTTAATCGCTTTTCCCCATACCCTTCCACTGAAAATGTGCTCAAATCATTACATTGAACCAGGACTTCCCCCCCATTCGGCGTCAGTAACTGATCTTGAGGATAAATCTTTGTGCCAGCTTGTGGAAGAATGATACGTCCATCAGAACGCTTTAGTTGCACATCCCCCTTAATTTGGATAATCTGACCATTGGCAACTTTCAGGGAAGCTGCCACTGCTGTTTGTAAGAAGGCAGAAGGCAATAGGCAATAGGCAATAGGCAATAGGCAATAGGCAACAGGCAATAGAGAAGAACCTGCCTCCTGCCTTCTGCCTTCTGCCTCCTGCCTCCTGCCTCCTGCCTTCTGCCTCCTGCCTTCCGCCTCCTGCTTTCTTGCACTAGGTATCATTCGTCTGCTTCTCCTGGTAATCTTTGTTTGGCGATAGCAGTACATGCATCCTGTTCAGGAACTGGATATTCTGAATGTTTAATCGTGTATTTCCATGCCTCCATTGCCTCTTGTTGCCTCCCTGTTGCTTGGAGAACCTGGGCTAACAGACAATGGGAGTGAGGACTATCATGGTAAAGTGCGATCGCTTTGCGGAGATCTGCTTCTGCCTCATCAAGGCGCTGTTGTTGCCAGCGAATCCAACCTCTATTTTTGAGGCAAGCAGCTTTTACCGCATCATATTTAGTCTGTGCTAAACATGCCTTGATTGCTTTGAGAGCAGCTTCCGTATGGTTATTTTTAATGTGTAAGCGGGCCAACTCTGCCCAAGCCTCAGAGAGTCCACGCAAAGCGGCTCTGTGGTATGCTTTGATAGCACATGCTGTGTCATCCAAGCTTTCATCACAAAGCCAACCCAAATTGTAATGAGGTTGGGCATATTGCCAATCAAGTAAGGTGGCGAGGTGGTAGTATTGTTGAGCTGGCAATAGTTGACCTTCATCGTGGTTTTTCAAGCCCTGTTGACTTGCCAAAGAGGCAAGTTGAGGTCCACCGAACAAGTAGCTACTGAGGCATCCGACTAGGAACATCCCTGCCACAACTAACCGCTTCTGCTTCTGAGGGACAATTTTGTTCTTGACAGGTGTGGGAAAGGGCAAAGTCGGTGGTAAAACTGCCGGATGTTGGCAAATTACTGGTAACCAACTTGCACTAGGATAGGTATCTTCGATACTTCTGAGTCGTTCCCTTGCCTGTCGCACTGCTAGATGGAAAGGCTCTCTAAAGGTAAAGGCTCTCAAAAAATAAGCCAAAAACTCTTGGGCAACTTGATCGACTACAGGTTCCCGCATCACAATCATCGTTGGCAGGGGTATCCCGGCAGCCGCCAACTGCCTTGCCAATCCCAACCCATCACAGGAATTAAACACTGCCAGCTGTAATCCTCGAGCAATCGCTTTGCTGAGAGCTTCTTTTAACTCTTCAATCGTCAGGCTATTGTTGCGAGGATTTTGATTGAGATAAAGGCGTCCAGTGGTAGCATTGTTTTCACTACAACCGTGTCCTGCAAAAAACAAAAAATCCCAGCCTTGCTCCCAAAGTTCGTCAGTTAACTCCTGTCGTTGTGGCTGCACCAAAAATTTCACTTCCACCCCAGGTAATTGCTGGAGCAAATCCTGATCTCTCTTAAGATCAATACCTTTACTACTGCCGAGAATCGCTAAGATTCTGACTTTAGCATTAGCTGTCCTAGTTGATAGTCGAGGCGGTGCTGGATACTCTGGACTACTCAAAGAAACTTCAACTTTAGGGTAATCTTGAAAAAAACGCCACAACTGCCAAGGCAAGCGCCAGATATATTCGTCATCGCTTTCAATCACCAGCCGCACTGAGTCAGATGCTGCTAATTGGGTTCTCAGTTGCACCTCAATCCTGTGGAACTCTTCACAGCTGAGCCAAGAATTAATACTGTTTTCTAAACACTGACAGACATCCCGGAAGTCTCCTTCAGAAACATTAGTCACGCCAGTTGCAGCAATTTCGATGGAGGGAGAACTTCGACTAGATTGGTTCAAAACTTGATACAGTAGTTGCCAATCCCTGTAAAGTTGAGGAATTTCTGGCGCTGGGGGCAAACTGCCAGTAAATTGCATCAAGAGATTTCCCGGTTCTCCCAGCCGTGCCGTCACAGCAGGAAAGCCGTCATCAAAATTTCCAGGTCCGAGACTTAAGACAACTAACTCACCCATGCTTCCATCCTTGTCAACCATTCAGATCGTAAAAGCTTCTGTAATGCTGATATCTGCAAGAGCAATTTGGATACTGAAATTAGTTCCAGGTTGAACTCTAAATTGTCTCAATTGTACCCAAAGATCAAAGCTTCTTGATTCAACTGCCTGAAGAATCTCTCCAAAGTCAGATATTAAAGCGAGGGTGAGTTGGGAAGGCAAATACCTTTCACTAACATTTGGATGTACCTGAACGAGGATACTTACTCTGTGATCCGCTTCTTGAGTCAGAGCCATTACCAGAGTAATAGGTTGAGTGCCTAACTGTATTCCTAAATCCACCAGTTTGGCTCGCATCACATCTGCATCGGGAAATAAATTAACACCTCCTCTCCGGAAAGCTGGTACTGGCTGCTGAAGAAATAAATCTTCACGAAATTGCAGTTTTTTACTACCAAGGGAGGCAAATAATTCTTCCATAGTTTGCCAACCTTGGTGAAAAATATTATCCAACCTTTGACCTAAATTAAACTGAGAATCACCACTATTCGTAGCAGCTGACATCACCGGCTCAGAGTCTACAACCGATGTCTCTGCCTGCCCAGAAGTTTGAGCCCCATTCACCAACCACTGACTCAAATCCACCCGGGATTGGGCAAGATAATCCAGATGTGCTAATAACTCATCAAGCGATCGCAATTGGTTCAATGCCAACTCACCCCTCTGGGCAGTTTTACTAAATCCTAGCAGCCTTGCCTGTTTGTAGCTCTCATCAATCTCAACGACAACATAGCCGATACGCTCATCCCAGACTTCCAGTGGCATCGAGCAAACAGGATTAACTGCTATCTGGGAGGTTCTCAGGGGACGGCATTCCAATTTCCCCAATCCCACCACCATCAAATCAGCTACATCCTCACACATCCGGACTACTGGGTTCCAACTATCACTATGGCTCAACTCAGTATCAATTTCCATCAGCTGCAAGTAGTCATGCACTGTCGATACTGCTAGAGTATTTAAGTAAATTTGCTCTGCCTGCTGGGGATCGATCTGCTCTAGGGCAAATTTTTGAGCAGTTTGGATCGCTTTCCGGGTTAGAGGCATTGGTAAGGACTGTTGTTTATTCATGGTCTTATTAGCTAGCTAAGTCTTTGATGAATGTAAAATGTAGAATGCAGAATGTAGAAAATAAATTCTTAATTCCTACTATAGATATCCCTGAGATTCACCAAATTTTCGCAGCCGGGGTCGGCATTGACGTATGTAGAAATTCGCCAAGGTTGAATCGGGACAGTTAAATTCAGCTGCCAATTCTTTCCAGGCTGTCTGGGGTGGTAAGCGACGCAAAATCAACACCTGGCAATTTAGATCCGGACGTCCCTTAATATGAGTGCGGCGTAATTCCCCATCTGAGTCAGTTTCAGCCCAATTTCTAGTTTCTTCCAGAATCGGCATTCTCTGGGGACTAGGCACTGTGTCTAGGGGGTCATATTTGTTATCTCCATCTGGAAAAACACACCGATTTTTCTTCTCTTGCTCCTCAATCCAAAAATCTTTCAACCGCTTCTTGAGATAGTAATCCAGCCAAGTGGTAACAGTACCTCTTGCCGGATCATACTGCTTTCCTGTCTTCGGTTGGCACAGATTTCGGCATAGATACAGCCATGTCTTTTGTAGTGCATCTTCGTAATAAGGTGTATTTTCCCACCAAAGCTTGCCAGATTTGATGATGGCTTGAATCAGCCGATTCAAGCCTTGACGGCGCTGGAGACTGCCAGGGGGAAACTGACAGATTTGGCAGGCAAACTCACTAAGTTCATCATCCATAAACCGCATTTGTGATTTTGGTATCAATCTGATTCCTCGCCTTGTCATCAGGCAAAAAGCGCAATTTTTCGCAGAACTCAAATTTTTTTTCACTTTGTGTAAAGTTTTGCAAAAAAAAGGAAGTAACAGCGAAATTATGGTGAATTTCCCGATATCAGAACAGGTTTAGCTGTCAGCTATCAGCTTTTTGGCTGAATGCAGCAAGTGCTAACTAAATTTTTTCACTGATGGAGGAAAAATTATGCAAACTTTCGTCAACACAGCTGACAACGACAAGCTCTATGCTAATGAGGATAATCAGATGAATGAATCTACCCCAAGGGAAGACCTCTTATCCAACTTGGTCCCTCAGGCAATTTTCTTAGGTGCGAGGAAACTGTACGATCTGGTATTAACCTTGCTCTTCACCGTTATTGCTGTAGTAACTTTGTTGGTTTCAGCAATTGTTGCAATATTTAATTAGCTGTCAGCTTTCAGTTAAGCTAAGACGCATTTAAATAACTTACTCCTAATCTCCGCTTCGGGTTTCCGTATCCAGTACTTCAGTACTAAAGTTTATTTGTTTAGAGGTGTCTGATGACTCAATTTAACCATAGCCTTTACCACTTCCATACCATCAACAACTTCCAATTTAGTCAAACCAATCTTGAATTGCGCCCCAAATCCAATACTAATAAACTCATAATTATTGATGGTATCAATGGTGCTGAAATCCATGTCGGTCTTGACCTCCTCGCCATTGTCAGTGGTAGACAATCTAGCACTATCAAAAACAACCTTTCCTGGCTGAAAGGATTACTAATCTAAGAGAGAGTAATCAAAAAAAACTGCACTCAATACGATCACTAATGGTACAAACGGTGCCGAAATCTATGCGGGTATTGACCTCCTAGCCGTTGTAAGTTGGACGCCAGCTAGCATCATCAACAACAACCTCGCCGATGTCTTCGTATAGCAGATTTTAGGGAAATTTAGTGCGATAGCGCAAGATTGCTCTGCAATGCCCACCTTAATTCATGCCAAATCAAGAGCCGATTCGCCCACAGTATCATAAATTTAGGGGCTTGTGACCGTTCTCAATTCTCAATTCTCAATTAATATAGAAAGGGCTGCATTTGGCACAGAAGCTGGTAATATGGTTCAGCAACTTCAACCCACCACCGTTGATTCCGATGGGCTCTATCCTGAAAGTGATGGTAAACCTTTGTCTGATAATACTATTCAGTTTCGCATAATTACTACCCTTCAGGGGGGCATCGATACCCTGTTCGCCGATGACCCTAATGTTTTTGTTGCGGGGGATTTACTCTGGTATCCCGTAAGAGCTGTGGATGGGCGTACCAAAAGTCAGGCACCAGATGTAATGGTAGTCTTTGGTCGTCCTAAAGGAGATCGGCGCTCCTACAAGCAATTCGAGGAAGACAATATCCCACCTCAAGTTGTCTTTGAAATTCTCTCACAGAGTAACACAGAAGAAGAGATGGAGAAAAAATTTAACTTCTATGAGGGTTATGGTGTAGAGGAATATTATCTGTATGATCCGGCAACAAATGAACTAAAGGGGTGGTTAAAACACAACAACAAGTTAAGACCAATTGGCCAGATGGAAGGGTGGAGAAGTCCGAGGCTAGGTTGTCGATTTGAGACACTCAAAGGGTCACTAGCAGTGTATAGACCAGATGGGCAAAGAATGGAGACCTATGTAGAAACATCATTGCGAGCCGAACTTGAAGCCCAACGTGCAGAACTTCAGACCAAACTTGCTCAACAAGAAGCTCAACGTGCTCAACAAGAAGCTCAACGTGCTCAACAAGAGGCCAAAGCAAGGCGAGATGCCATTCCCCGACTCTTAGGGTTGGGTTTGAGTGTCGAGCAAGTAGCCCAAGCACTTAACTTGTCAGTCGAGGAAGTCAAACAATTGAAGATTGAAGATTGAAGATTTTAGATTTACCCCATAAATGAATTTAGGGGCTTGAGGATTAGAAGATTGAAGATTAAAGATTTATTCCATAAATAAATTTAGGGGCTTGTGACCATTCTAAAATCTAAAATCTAAAATCTCTCTGGTCAATCAGAGCCATTAAAAAGTGCGATTGCCTACAGCACCAGCGTAGCTGATCGCTATTTTTGTATTGATGATTCTTTTCGATCAACGCCACATTCGGCATGACAAAATGTAGTATTGCTAAATGCTGTGGTGGGCAGATATATATTTACATATTTGTTCTTATTTTACAATTTGGGAAGTTGCCAACCCTACATACTCTTATTTTTCCGGAATGTGTAACTCTGATGGAATAATTAGAGAGGTATATCTTGTTCCAGATAATACTCCCGATGAAAGCTAGTGAGGTTCTCAAGAGATATAACAACGGTAGAAGAGACTTCAGTGGTGAATGTCTCAGGGGTCAGTCATTCCAGGGTATAGCGCTACGCGCTAGGCAACAGCTCATCTGGCAACAGGCAACAGTAAGTCATAACTGGGTGATAGGGTTTAGGAGTGTCCTAACCTAAACTTGTAGCGCTATACAAGAAATGGCAGAAAATGCTCTGGATGCCTTACCGACAATTCTCAAGCGGGGGACTGGGTTAATGAAGTTCCTTAAGACTAATTTTGATATTGAACTTGATGAGATACTGAAAAATATACAGGGGATTTTGAACTTTTGAGCCAACCGGTAAGAAAGTGTGGGAGTTGTGCTAGGTGTCGGGAGATAGAGCGTAGGGTGGGCATTCTCGACAATCTTCATCCGTAGCGATATTTATCCTTATAATGCCCACCATTATCTGTACCGCTAAGTGCTGTGGTGGGCAAATATATCTTTACATATCGGTTCCTCTGTTAAAGCTTGAAAATTTGCCCACCCGACAAGGGAAGACGCGATCGCATTGATCAATGGGGGTAAGCATTGAGGGCGCACATCGGTGCGCCCCTACTTTGTATTTGGGGATGCCGATTACCTTGATCAAGAAGTCGGGGAGCTGGGTTGTAGTAAGAAATAATTAGATAATATCATCTCAAACTTCTGATTTTTTGTCCAGATATGGAGGAAATAATTGTATGGAGAACCTAAATTATCAAGAGGCTATCGAAAAAATTCTGAGTGACTTTTCGGAAATGGTGGTCTCCAAAGGAGAAGAAGTTGAAATTATTTGTGATCGCGTTAGCGGTCACTATCTGGTTATGGTATTAGGTTGGCATAACCAAATTCGAGTATATGGTAGTTTAGTGCATATTGATCTTAAAGACGATAAAATTTGGATTCAGCAGGATAGAACTGATACGGGAATAGCCAAAGAATTAGTGAGTATGGGCATTTCCAAAAGTGATATAGTTCTGGCTTTCAAGTCTACTTTTCTCAGAAAGTTTACAGAATATGCCAGCTAGAGAGCCGGTCAAGTGGGGAGATAGAGCGTAGGGTGGGCATTCTCAACAATCTTCATCCGTAGCGATATTTATCCTGATAATGCCCACCATTATCTGTACCGTTAAGTGCTGTGGTGGGCAAATATATCTTTACATATCGGTTCCTCTGTTAAAGTTTGTCAATTTGCCCACCTTACAAGGAAAGATGCGATCGCACTATAGGCAAGGTGGCGATTTATCATAGTCTGCCTGGATATCCCTGATGAATACGAATATATGGAGCCCGTTTTAGTAGAATTCATGAGTTGTACTTCCACATCAATTGCCGTTCCACCCGCCTCTGTGGTACAACAGATGTCTGAGTAGCCGGGGCGGGTGCGAGTTAAATTATCGTTCTTATTGTCAAGTTTCGGGTGAACCCGCCCCTACACATTGCCTCTCCGCGCCCACCCTACAACAAGACTTTGTGAACTTTGTGAACTTTGTGGTTCCTCAAAACTCTGCACTCAAAGGTGTTCGAGGGAAGGGAATCACATCACGGATATTAGCCATCCCTGTCATAAACTGCACCAGCCGCTCAAATCCCAAGCCAAATCCAGCGTGAGGGACAGTGCCATAACGGCGTAAATCCAAATACCACCACAAATCTTCTGCTGGTATACCCTGACTAGCAATCCGCCTTTCTAGAACCTCCAAACGTTCTTCCCGCTGGGAACCACCGATAATTTCCCCGATTTTGGGAGCCAGAACATCCATAGCCCTAACGGTTTTTTCATCGTCACTCAAACGCATATAGAAAGCTTTAATTTCCACTGGGTAGTCAGTAACAATTACAGGCTTCTTAAATAGTTCTTCCGCCAGGTAACGTTCATGTTCTGATTGTAAATCCAACCCCCAGTTTACCGGATACTCGAATTTACGGTCAGCTTTTTCCAATAGAGCGATCGCATCTGTGTAAGTAATCCGCTCAAATTCATTGTTGATAATATTATCAGCAGTTGCCAATACCGAATTATCGATCCGCTTGTTGAAAAATTCCAGATCCTCTGGACAACTTTCCAGGACTGACTTAAACAGGTATTTGAGGAAAGCTTCTGCTAAGTCCATATCCCCTACTAAGTCGCAGAAAGCCATTTCCGGCTCCACCATCCAAAACTCCGCGAGATGGCGGGAAGTATTAGAATTTTCGGCTCGGAATGTCGGACCAAAAGTATAGACATCCCGGAATGCCATGGCCATTGCTTCCGCTTGCAGTTGTCCACTAACGGTAAGATAGGCATGGCGTCCAAAGAAGTCCTGACTATAGTCAATTTCCTCAGTATCGGTTTTCGGAAGGTCTTTTAAATTAAGATTAGTGAGAGTAAACAACTCTCCTGCGCCTTCACAGTCACTAGCAGTGATAATTGGACTGTGAATCCACAAAAAATCTCGCTCTTGAAAAAACTGATGAATCGCCCTAGCGCAAGCATTTCGTACTCGGAATACTGCTCCCAGGGTATTAGTACGCGATCGCAAATGTCCAAGGGTGCGCAAAAATTCAAAAGAATGGCGTTTCTTCTGAAGGGGATAGGTTTGGGGATCAGCTCCTCCATACACTTGCACTGTCGAGGCTGTTAATTCAATCCGCTGTCCTTTGCCGGGAGAAGGTACTAATGTACCAGTAACTTCCACCGATGCTCCAGTATTGAGTTGTTTGAGGATATCCTCATAGTCTGGTAAATCCGGATTGAGTATCACTTGCAAATTGGCCAGGAAGGAACCGTCATTAACCTCCATAAAGGCAAATTCCTTCAATTCCCGTTTCGTGCGTACCCAACCTTTAATCGTTACCGATTCATCAGGCTGACCATTTCTTAAGATTTCCGCAATCCGTCGAGTTACCATATTTTTTTCTATTACAACAAGGGAGAAGGGAACAGGGAGTAGGAGAGAGGATTAAGTATATTATAAAGTGATCGCGTTTCATGAGCTATCAGCCTTCAGACAAAAAGCTGACAGCTGATAAGCTAAGACGCATTAAAACTGGTTGATCCTCATCTAGTGCGTCTAGTACGTCAGCACCAATTCCCAATTCCCAATTCCCAATTCCCAATTCCCAATTCCCAATTCCCAATTCCCAATTCCCAATTCCCAATTCCCAATTCCCAATTCCCAATTCCCAATTCCCAATTCCCAATTCCCAATTCCC
>JAAHGR010000230.1 GCA_010672425.1 Symploca sp. SIO2E6 | reverse complement strand
AACAAATACCGATGCCTACTGGAAATCCATTAAGGAGATGAACCCTAAAGGGATTCTTGTAATTTTGATAATTGTTATCTGTTGCCTCCTCTAGCGGCGGATATTGGGGAATGCTAAACCAATAACGCTCTTCCTTCCCCCAAAGGTGAAGTTTAAACTGTATATTCTCACGGATATCAGTTGAGGGAGCCCCGTTTGTTTTGAAAATCATCGCCACATCATAGACTCCCTCGTTATCTGCTGGATCTTCTCCAGAGTAGGGCATGGGGCAAACTACATTTATTGCTTGTTTATCAGCAATATCTTGGATCTTTTGATGATAATTGTTGCTTTGAATAAACTCTGCCGCTGCCTTGGCGACTTCTTTGCCGTTGTTTTCTTCGTCCGGAAATTGATATCCGGTTAAAAATAGTTCCGGAAAGGTGATGAGCTGGACATTATACTGCTTGGCAATTGCACAGGCGGTTTCCAGGGTCTTGAAGTTAAATTCAATCGCATCTTTAATACCATCTACTGTTGCTGGCACCATACTAGGACCTTGAGCGATCGCGTACCGCACTCCCTGCCATTTATCAGTTTGATCAGGCTTCTCGTGGTGGTATTGATCGGGGGGATTAGCGATCGCGTCTTGGTCGTCGTCTGTATTGATGCTTTTTCGACAATCTTTGATGTAGGTTTGAACTACTGGCTGGTAAGGTCTGATCACACCCATGTTTGCACTTGCCTCTGAATTTACCCTGATCGCCAATCTTGTAGATTAAGTTGAGGAACGAAATCCAACAAGCACCTTTAGTTAAGGATTTTAATTTTGATTAAACGTTAATCTATCACATTTAATCTAGGAGAGCAAACGTTAAAGCTGACGTGGATACCCGGAGACGCAGGGAAGTGAATAATTTATCATTAATTTTATTTCTGTAAAGTAGATAGCACTACATTTTACATAAGTTAATATATTTAGGTCTGTGCCAACAGCCCTACGGGCATCATAAAAGCATGCACGTCTCTACGATGTGCGACAATGTATACCGGATTTGGTATAACTCATTACTCATTACTTATTACTTATGACTTATTACTTATTACTCATTACTCATTACTCATTACTCATTACTCAAACAACGCTATAGATAAACTTTTCACATCTTTCCAGATAGAGATTCGCCACTCTATCTTCCTCATTTAGTTGGATAATTTCCTGGAGTATAGCTTGAGCTTGTTTAAATTTATTGGAGTAATATAGTATAATACCCTCTTCAAACTTTTTCTTGGTTTGCTTCTTCAGCTCCTTGATTGGAGGCGGGTCAGCATCGAAAACTTCAAACACGGAAACCAAATTTTGCTTACCTTTAACTTGAACTTGGTCGATAAATCGATAGTTATATTCTGAGAGCTTTTCCAAATTAGTTAGAGTTTGACCACTGACCAAAATCAAGGTTCCATAGACTTTGTTTAACCCTTCGAGGCGCGATGTTAGGTTTACAGCATCAGCGATTACTGTGCTCTCCATACGCTGTTCTTCACCGATAGTACCCAACATCAAACTCCCTGTATGGATAGCAATGCCGATCGCGATCGCCTGATAACCGGAAGTGTCCCGGTGGAGATTATAAAGGTTGACTTGTCTTTGCATCTCAATTGCTGCTTGCACCGCATCATCAGCGACTTCAGGAAACAGCGCCATAATCGAATCACCAATGTATTTATCAATAAAACCATGATGATGGCGGATTACTGGTCCCATCCGACTTAAGTAGGAATTGAGAAAGTCAAAATTTTCTTTAGGAGACATTCCTTCTGAGAGGGTTGTAAAGGAACGAATGTCAGCAAACATAATCGACATTTCCTTGAGTACCTGGTCTCCCAATTGGACATCAACGAGACTTTCTCGTCCCAAAAATTGCAGAAACTCAGGGGGGATAAAACGACCATAGGCTACATTAATTTTAGACAGGGCAAGATGAGTTTTCAGACAAGCCAAAAGTTCTTGTTTTAAGACTGGTTTAGTGAGATAATCATTAACCTCAACCCCTGGGTTATTCTCCAAGTCCAACACCTGATTTTTGGCCGTCAACATCACAATCGGCATTTCCTGAACTCCAAAACGATCGCGGATTTTTTGGGAGACTTCATAACCGGACATCTTGGGCATCATCACATCGAGTAGGATCAAATCTGGTATGAGACCGTTATCAATCAGTTTCAATGCCTCCATGCCACTGGTAGCCGGAATGATAGCATAGTTTTCCATGGACAAATAGTTGGCTATTACTTGCAGATTGAGGGGTTCATCATCTACTACCAGAATCATAAATTTGCCCTTGGTGGTTACTATCCCTGAGGATACCAATCGTGAAGCTGTTACCTCATCCCTACTTCTGGCATGCTTTTGAGGACTATTGAGAGATAAACCCGGTTTCTGTTGAGAAAATGCTGATATTTGGTTGTCGTCGCTTTGGCTGGGGACGACATCACTGATAGGTAAGGTAAAGATGAATTGCGAACCTTGACCTAATTCTGATTCAACCAGGATCGTACCACCATGCAATTCCACCAGTTTTTTGGTAATACCTAGTCCTAAACCAATGCCACTGTAGGGATGGGACTTGGAGGCACTAACTACTTGAAAGGGTTGGAAGATGTCCTGGAATTTGTCAGGGGAGATACCAATACCTGTATCACTAACGGTTACTTCTACCATGCTATTAGTTAGGGCAAGTGCTGACACCGTAACAGAACCGGATTCTGTGAACTTGATAGCATTGCCTACTAAATTATATAGAATTTGTTGCAGACGATTCTCATCGCCATCAACAGCAGGAAGCTCCCGTGGAATCTCGTTATTTAGTACCAAGGTTTTACGAGATACTAACGGTTGACAAAGAGTTAGGACAACTTCAGTAATTGCAAAGAGATCTACGGGCTTTTTTTGGAGTTTGAGATCCTGATTGTTCAATTTGCAGAAATCCAGGATATTGTCAACCCGGTTAGCAAGCTGCTTACCACTAGAGACGATGAGAGCAAGATTAGCAATTTGCTTCTCCATTAGCTCACCAGCAGCACCATCAATCAAAGATTCAGCAATCCCAATAATCCCCTTGAGGGGAGTACGCAGTTCATAGGAGGTATGGGCTAAAAATTCATCCTTGAGTTGATCGAGACGCTGTAAGGTGATATTTTGCAGTTCCAGTTCTCGGGCAAATTGCATCCGTTCTGCTTCCGCCTGTTGGCGTTGGCTGATATCAGCAAAAACTGCGATCGCATAGATAATTTCACCGTTATCATCAAAAATGGGAGTCGCTGACATCTCCAGGGGAATAATCTTATCCCCTTGGTGCAGTTCTAGATTATCGACAGTTGCTTTTTCTCCCTTCAAGGCTCGCAGGATGGGCAGTTCATTGCTAGGGTAGATTTGATTGGTTCCTGCTAGATAAGCTTGATACCTCTGTGCCCACTGCTCACAGGAAGTTGTGTTAGTAAATAGCACATCATTTCCCTTATCCCCACTTATCCGCGTCTCCATGTCTGCTGCATCTCCTGTCTCCGCGTCCGGTGCCTCCTCGGTCTCCGCGTCTCCCCGTCCCCGTGTCTCCCCGTCTCCCTTGTCCTGAGTAGCAGGTGTCACCGATTTACCCAATATCTGCTGTGCCATTTGATTAGTGTAGTAAGGTGTCTCGGTTGCATCAAGTACAAACACCCCTACTGGCAACGCTTCTAGGAATTGAATCAGTTTTCTGTGATTTTCACGCCACAACCTCTGCTGCAATAATTCTGCTTGAGCCTCCTGAACTAAACGTTTTTGTTCCCGAGCCGCTTTCATCTGCTGCACATGTCGCAGAGTTTTATTGGTAGTAATTTCCAAATCCTCAAAATCAATGGGCTTAGTCAGGAAGTCAAAAGCACCCTGATTCATGGCCTTTCTGATATTTGGCAAATCGCTATAGGCAGAGATAATTACGGTTGCGATCGTAGGATACAGCTCAGAGACTAAGGTGAGCAAAGTGAGCCCATCCATATCAGGCATCTGAATATCAGTCAAGACGATCTCGATATCCGGATGGACTTGCAGCATCTGCAAAGCTTCGACACCATTTCCGGCAAAAACAAACTGGAGTTCCTTTTGCCGAATTTTTTTTCTAAATCTTTGGCAGAACAGTCTTTCTGAATCAGGCTCATCATCGACAACCAGGATTTTAGCTGGCATAGTTAAGCTTTATGGCAAATAGTTACCAGTTACCAGTTTTTGAAGAGGGGTCAAGGTTGACACTCCCCATTTATATTATCCTTGTCTCTCCGCAGTAATAGCAAATTCGGTATACATATGGTCTGCGGCATAACTGCGTAAACCATACCAGACAAGGTTTTCAAGCTTTTTTACCCCTAGAGAATGGCAAAGCTACTCGAATCCTTCGGTTTCTGGTATTATTGCCAATAAAGGATATGGACAAAAAAATGAATCGTCAGCCATTACTTGATCCTAATCGTTCCTACACATTCAGCAATTATTTTGAATTGGGATTTACGGTAGATGATTTAGTTACTGAATTTGGTTATTCATTTGAGCGAAAATTCCTCACCCTACCACAATATCCTGACGCATTAGACCGAATCACTGATTTAAAGCAACGCATTCAAGAGATATTACCTTACGTAGATTTAGAGAATGAGGTTACCCGTCGGGAAATGCTCATTGCCCCCATTATCTCAGATTTAATTCATTATTCCCACGCTAAGTTAAGAATAGAATACTCGATTCAAGTGAGCAATCGATTGCAAGGCAAATTAGATTACTTATTACGTTCTACAACGAATTTGATTGTTATTGAAGCTAAACAAGCGGACATTAATCGAGGCTTTACTCAATTAGCCACAGAAATGATTGCCCTGGATCAATGGATTGATTCCCCACAAGCTGAGATTTTAGGGGCTGTGACTACGGGTAATATTTGGCAATTTGGTGTTTTAGATCGTCAATTAAAATCTATCCATGAAGGAATCAATCTTTATCGGGTTACTGAAGAATTAGAACTCATCATCAGATTTTTATTAGTTAGGCTTGTTTAAATAGGGTTTGCCAACAAGCCAAACCCTCTTCCCTATAAGTAGGGAATGTAGAATGTAGAATGTAGAATTTAGAATTTAGAATTTAGAATTTAAGAATGTAGTAGATTGAATGGCTAGAAACTAGTCATATCAACGAATTCAGTCATCCCGTTTCATTTTTGTTTCTCAAGAGCTCCCTAGGAGCAGATCGCGCCCCAATTGAATTGGAGAAACACTATTTCCCGCATCCTTCCTCCTCTCGGAGCCTTAAGCTTGTGTTGATTCAATTCTTTAATCCAAAATCTAAATAAATCTAAAATCTAAAATCTAAAATAGTTTCTCAAGAGTCATGAGTAATGAGTTAAGAGTAACGGGTCACTTGCTGCATAAGTCTGAAGGCTCTAGGTCAAAGGGCAGATGGTTCTAAGGGAAGCTGCCTTTAAAATTGCTGTGTTGGGTAGAGCGATCGCTCTACCCAACGTTTGTGTTATATCAAGTGGGGAATGAGTGGTAAAGGCGGAAAGTGAGAGCAATAGTTTATAGGCGCACATCTTTGCCATCATTAATCATATTAGCAAAAGCCGAAAACAAAAGCAACCATTTTTGTCTAAAACAAACAATTATAAATTAGTAATAATTGAGCAAATTTTCAGCCATTAAATAAATTTAAAATAATTGTTAATTATTCTTTTGTTAAAGCTTTAATGACCACATAATAAGGATACCAAATGTTGACGTTGATATTTATATAGAGTATGGTAGTGAAGTTGAAATTAGCCTGCAAATCTTGTCTTAATCGTTGCTCAATTCCATCGTTATCAATTGTCTTGATCTGTACTGTAACTTTTTAGTTAAGCCTTAAATTAGGAGGATGAAAATGATTTTGTTAGCCAATGTTGTAGCTAGAGTAATAGCTACGCTTGTCTTGATTTGTACCATAGTGGTTGTACAACCTGTTGGACATGCCCTTGCAGCAGATGTTAGCTCAGGTACATCAAGCAACCTTGATCAATACCGAGCGCTCTATGATTACTCGCTTCCCCCTGGTAAAAGTCCTGCTGATATTGTAGGTATGGGAATAGCGGGCTCTAATGATCATGTTTATGTCTGGTTTGATGATGGAACGGTTAGCTCAGGTACATCAAGCAACCTTGATCAATACCGAGCGCTCTATGGTTACTCGCTTCCCCCTGGTAAAAGTCCTGCTGATATTGTAGGTATGGGAATAGCAGGCTCTAATGATCATGTTTATGTCTGGTTTGAATGATAGCGAAGAAAAAATAGTGGCATAACTAAAACTGCTTTTTTGGGTAGAGCGATCGCTCTACCCAACATTTGTGTTATTATGCCAAGTCAGGATAAACAGTTATAATTCCCTATCATTGTCGCGATTGGAGAGCTTTTAACTGCGCTGGTGATAAACCCAATATTTGAGCAACCTCCTCAATTTCCATTCCTGTTTCCAGTAGGTTTCGGGCAGCTTGCATTAATTTAGCCTCGGCTTGCTCTTTGGCAGCACGTTCCTGCTCTTTAGCAGCACGCTCCTGCTCTTTGGCAGCACGTTCCTGCTCTTTAGCAGCACGCTCCTGCTCTAAGCGTTGCTCCGATTGTTCTAATTGTTGCTCCGATTGCTCTAACCGTTGCTCCGATTGCTCTGTATCAGTTAACAGCCAGTTCCCGGCTATATCGCACCAGCGTAACCAATAACCAGGGACTTTTTCAAATACTCCCTCCCAAATTCCTAAACCAATTTCTAAATCTGCTAACCAAACCATTGGATTTTCTTGGTTAATCGATTGTTCCTGATATTTTCCTCCCTCTAGCTTGAAATAGCGCAACTTTTGAGTGTAGCGGCTATAGACAATGTAGTGAGGAACCTGCAAATATTTCTCGTACACCTCTAACTTGCCAGGAGGCTTGTTTTGAGTTTTTTTGGCTGATGCTGCCTTAGCTACCTTGGTAGTTTCCTCATAAAAGCGTCCCAAATCTTCTACTTCCGTACCTGGAGACAAAAATTCGATTACCACATACGGATTTTGACCTTCCTGCCACACCACATAACTCCGCCGCATGTCTTTACCCTCATACAAGTGAGGCACATCTAGCGCTAGAAACCAATCGGGACGTTTGTGCCACAGAGGATGGCTGACATCATAGTAGAGGTTGAGGTCAGAAGCACTAAAACAATTTTCACTTTCGTAATTGCTCAACTGGAGACTGCGACTGAGCAATTGTGGTTGCAGATCATGAAATTGATCGGGCAATCCTGGCTCCTCTGGATACTCACTGGGCAAATCGTACATCGTCGGCAATGTTTCCCGGGGCGATTCTCTGGCACAGATACTTTGTGAATGGGGAGAATCGACCTGTTCGAGTATTGGTTTGTAGTTGATGGAAACCATAGCCAATCTCAACCTTTGCCTGAGTACTAGTTTTATTTTATCTTATTGCGACTCTCGAGAAAAATTGATTCCCCACAAGCTGTGTCGCGCTGCCGTGGCACACCCAAAAGTGTAGGTTGGGTCTCGTTGCCTCGACCCAACACAGCTCCCTTCCGTGTTGGGTCTCGCTTCAAAGTACTATGTTGTCTAGGTTTGAGGGTGATTTTCAGCTCCTATTTATACCAAATCCGGTATACCTTGTCCCACATTGTAGAGACGCGCCTGCCTTTATGATGCCCGTAGGGCGATTTATGGTATAATTGTAATATCAAAGTGATACTAGAAAAATCAAAAAATACTAGATGCTCTACTTCTAAACTAAAAAAGCGATGAAACAAACTATTCATCAAATAAGAGTTAGTGAAATTGCTGATGTTATTCAAAAAATGGGAATGAAAGAAAATACCATGATTAATCTCACAATTGAAACTGTGGAAAATGATTTTTTAACTCTATTCAATCAAATTGGTCAAGAAGCACAAGCTAAAGGACTGACAGAAGAAATTCTAGAAGATTTATTGGCTGATGAATCCTAGATTTATTGTTATTGGTACCAATGTTTTTATTAGTGCTGCTCTAAGCTCTAAAGGAACGGCATATCAAGCATTTGCTAAAGCCATCCATAACTTTACAGTTGTACAAAATGACGAAACTTACCAAGAAATAGCGGATCGCATTTATAAATCTAAATTTGATAAATATATATCTGAGCAAAGAAGGAAGTCATTTTTAAGCATTATCAAAAACAAGTGCCAATTCATTGAGAAAATATCTAAAATAACTGCTTGTCGAGATCCAGACGACAACAAATTTTTAGAACTTGCTTTTGACTCCAAGGCAGAATTTTTAATCACGGGGGATAAAGATCTTTTATCGCTGAAGTCTCAAGGGGAATATCAAAAGTTGATTATTAGTCCTAGAGAATTTTTAGCTCTCGATTTCCTTACATCAAACTCAGGTTAAGTACAATTACCTTGGCTGAACTTTTACAATCAGTACACTAAGTTCGCTGGTTGACAGAAGAATCCCCGCGCCTTGAGGCCGGGGAGTGTCAAAAGTCAGGATAGAATTACCATTCGGATGAAACTATCCACTAATATCAAGGAAAGGATAAACAGTTACAGCGCAAAGCGCTGTAATAGACGTCTCCGAAAAAGAATCTGAAACCCTTGTCCTATCTATGTGAAAACCTAATTTCCGGAGATGTCTAATGAAGTAGACTCTTTTAAAAGTCCCCCTTATTAAGGGGGATGCGAGGGGGATCAAAACTGTACCACATAGCAGAGCAAACTGCTGTATAACCTCTTCCCTATGCTGGCACTGCAATTTTTCCAGTATTCTTAGCCTCTGTCGGCAAATTCCTAAACCGTTGAGGAACTTGTAAGTTCTTCGAGTCACCAACGCTAGCTAAACGGAACTGCCAATCAGACACTTGTTCGTAAGTGAGATGTTTGGTATCAACACTCGCCGTCCAGAATCCGGCAAAAATCGCCGGGTCATCGAACCGCAGCAAACCGGATTTACGAATTATTTCCCCTTGTGGAGTTCCCAATATGGGAGAAATCACAAATGGAGCGATTTGAAATACCAGTGATGGATTAATCGCTTTGACTTCGTAATAGACTTCCCACAACGCTTCCTCTAACCGCAACATACTCTCATCGTCATCATCGGGAAGCCCAATGATCATATGATAGACAATCATCGGAATACCAGCTTCGACAATGGTTCGCACAATTCGTTTGTGTTGCTGCCAGGGAAGTAACTTGGCATAGGCTTCCCGTCCAAACACCGGTCTTTCCGCCGGAAGACCACCAGCCAAAGTTCCTTTTTCCCCATCCCAATGATAAAGAGCTTCGATCAATTCTTCATCAGGGGTCAGATCTGTGCTTTCATAGTTACGTCCCCGTCCCAGGGTCATTTTCCTCAGTTCTAGGCCATTAGGCCAAAGCACCGTTAAATCCATGTCCCGTATCCCCTTCATAATCTCGAGAATTTCATCTCGGCCATTAGGGAAAATCGTCCTTCCTAGAAATTGATCAGAGACGCTGACGATGGATTTGGCTCCTGCTTGGCGCTGTATATCCAGCCACTCTAGTACCCTTTTAGGTGACATGCGGCGATACCCGGTGCCGTAGGTAGGGGTTTGACAAAAATCACAGTGGCGATCGCAACCGATATCTGGGAAGATCGAACCAATTGGTATTAGATGCTGGGGAAATGGGTCCATCCAATATTGAGTTCCCAAGCACTGTTGGGCTACTTCAAAGGATGGCAGAGGCCATTCTTCGGGATGAAGAGGGGTTTTGTGTTTGGCATATTGAGTTCCATCAGCGAACACCACCCCACTGAGGGCTTCTTTCGGTCCTTTTCCTAACAGATAATTAGGGTCTGCTGAATAAGTCAGCTAAAAACAACTGATGGATTATTTAGTTATTTGACACTGGAATAACAATGAGCTTTTTTTGTTAAAAATTGTCCATTCATAATTATAATTAATATTTGTCGCCAAAAAAGTGTGATTTTCTAAAAAGGACAACAAAAAAGCACAAAAAAACTGCCGTAGCAGGGTTTCTAGATTCATTACTAGAAATGTAATAGCAATGACTGTTTCCGAAGTATGAGGCAGTTTAGCCATCACTCGATTTAAACCATATCTTCGCTTACTTGTCCCAAACTTTCCTTCAATACGATTACGAATTCTTTCGTCTTCTAAATCTTGCTTTTTCTGCGATAGACTGACATTTTTTGGTGGTCTTCCTAAACGTGGACCACTCCCATATTATTCCTCTTTCTTTACAGTATGCTCGATTCTCTCTAGTTCTATAAATTTTATCCACATGCACTGATTTTGGATAAAATCCTGTGTAGCTTTTATAAGCTTCAATTTGCTCTTTTAAATCTACTGATTCATTGAAGTTATCCCAACTTACACGGTACAAGAATGCATATTCATCTATACAACTTACCGATATTTTTGCTCCAAATTCTACTGATGTTCCGGCTTTCCCTCTCACAATTGGACGAATATGAGGTTGGCTTATACTTACTATTCTATCATCAATTCTCCTACTTTTATTCTGATACATTACTTGTTGCTGACGGTAGACTTCAGTAATTACGAGTAACATCTTATATTGAGTAGGTCTCAATCTCTCAAGAGAGCCCCCTGCTTGGATTAGCC
>JAAHGR010000023.1 GCA_010672425.1 Symploca sp. SIO2E6 | reverse complement strand
CATGCTTTGCCTCGCGTTGCTCACCATGCTTTGCCTCGCGTTGCTCACCATGCTTTGCCTCGCGTTGCTCACCATGCTTTGCCTCGCGTTGCTCACCATGCTTTGCCTCGCGTTGCTCACCATGCTTCGCATTCGCAAAGGTTGTTTGTTTTTTGTTTTTTGTTTTTTGACAAACAACTAACAACCAACAACAAATAACACGAAATCCCCCGTGCTTTAGCCGGGGGATGAGTTAACTGGTGGTGAAATTTTTTCATCGGACTGCCTTCTGCCTTCTGCCCTCTGCCCTCTGCCTTCTAACGCTTATTACTTATTACTTATTACTTATTACTTATTACTTAATTATGTATTCACCACCATCCAAAAGAGCAGCGTCAAAACCAAACTCATCACCCCAATCAGATGCTCAAGTTGCTCGACTACTGGTGGCAGCTTGAGGTGAAATTTTTTAAAAATCAAAAAATATGCTAGCCAACCAACACCAATCGTGATCAAAGATTTGCTCAGGTTGCTCACTGTATACCCTTCAATATACAAGCCATTAGCTACAACTAGCCCACCCAGTAAGAGAACGATCGCTAACCATAATCCAGACTTGAGCGGTTTTTTCCCCATCGATGCTGCTGGTTGTTGAAAAGGGAGAAAAATAAATTTAGCAAGGGCGATCGAGGTTCCTACAGCTGCAATATTCATCGTGATCTCTTGCCAGGGAACTAACTGCTTGAAGGTCAAGACCTTGGAACCAAAGCCTGCCAGCAAAGGAAAGCCGGAAATTGAAAGACTAGCGATCGCTAGCGCCATCCACATCGGTCGCGGAATAGAGGTCTGTCGCAGTTGGTGAAAATTACGACTCGGTAAGTTTCCAGCAATTAAAAAAAGTGACGCTTTAGCCAAACCATGAGTCAAAGCATAAAAACCAGCCGCAATTGGTGCAGCCAGAACAAAACCCAACTGGGAAATCGTACTCAATGCCAGCATACGCTTAGTATCTTTTTCAAAAATTGCATAGCCGACACCTAGAAGTGCAGTCCCAACACTAAAGACTTGGATTATTGGCTCAACTTCTTGTACAATCAGAGCACAACGTATCAGCGGAAAGACACCAGTTTTGACGACAACTCCCGACCGCATAGCCGACACGGGTGTCTCAGATTCCGAGTGAGTCAAGGGTAACCATAAACCGGAGACAAAGATACCTCCCTTAGTCAAAAGTCCCAGAAAAATGAGGGCAATGGCTTCAGCTGGAGCCCCCCACAATCCTTCAAAGGCAAAGGAACGGTTTGCCTGATAAACCAGCACCACACCAATCAAGTAAAATAGCATGGCTGTATTGCTGACAAAAAGATAGCGCAAACCAACCCAAATCGAACGATCAGTGCGGGGATAGGCAATCAAGAGAAACGCCGCAATACTGATCACCTCCAAGGCTACATAGACACTATTGACATCCTCCCCGGCCTAAAGGCGCGGGGATTCCCAAACCGTGCTACGCACCGCTGCGCTAACACGATTTGGGTTTCTGTTTCATAGCACCTGCCTTTACAGAAAACTGCTGTTCAGGTCTTACAGTCGCTCCACAGACTGACACGGCAAGCCCTGCCGCCAAGATATTTTTACTGGCGTTAATGTCACGGTCATGGTGCTCTCCGCAGTCTGGACAACACCATTCTCGGACACTTAACGGCAATTTCTCTACAATATACCCACAATTACTGCACCGCTTAGAAGAAGGAAACCATCGGTCTATCTCGATATAAGTTCGACCATACCAACGGCATTTGTATGCTAATTGACGAGTTATTTCTCCCCAACTTACATCTGATATAGCTGGGGCTAACTTCGGATTTTTGACCAGATTTTTTACTGCTAAATCCTCAACTACAATTGTTTGGTTTTCACGTACTAATTGAGTCGTTAGCTTATGTAAATGGTCTTTTCTACTATCTGTTATTTTCCTGTGAATCTTAGCTATCTTTATTCTGGCTTTTTCTCTATTTTTTGACCTTGGCTGTTTTCGAGAAAGACTTTTTTGAGCTTGACGCAATCTTCGGTAATCTTTTTTAAAGTGCTGAGGATTAGCGACTTTATCCCCATCACTAGTAATCACCAGGCTACTAATCCCTAAATCAATTCCTATGCTTTTATCTGTTACTGGTAATGGTTTGATAGTTGGATCATCGAATCTAATTGATATTTGCCAACGTCCATCTGGGTTTAATCTAACCGTTACCGTACTCGGTTGACAATCAGCTGGGATGTGTCTTGACCATCGAATCGGTAGAGGGTCTCTACATTTAGCTAAATAAATTTGTCCGTTTTTAAATTTAAAAGCAGACTTCGTGAATTCTGCACTTCCTCCTTGATGTTTTTTCTTAAAATTAGGGTACTTGGCACGGCCAGCAAAGAAATTACTAAAAGCCGTTTGTAAATGTCTCAAACCTTGCTGTAAAGGAACACAACTAACTTCATTTAAAAATCCCAACTCTTCAAGTTTTTTCCAAGAAGTTAACATATTAGAAGTAAGAGTGTATCCGATTCTTTCTTGCCTGTCATACCAGGCTTGAGTTCTGGCGTGGAGAGCCTTATTGTAAACTAATCTGACACAACCCAATGTGCGCCGCAATAGCGACTCTTGTTCTGGGGTTGGGTAAAATCGGTAACTGTAAGCTTTCTCCATGTCTCACATTTTAGCAGACATGGAGTGAAATGCTAAAATTAAATAGTAAAGCCGTCCTAGAAGGACGGGGTTTCAGACCCAATTTTTTGATGANCTATCCCTCATGCTCGATTAATTGACATGATTACTTACAAATGTCAATTAGTAGGAATAAATGTAATTTTTCAAGAAGAATCTTATACTAGTTCTTCTAACTTTTTCAATAATGATCCTCTCCCAGTTTATGGACAGATAACTGAAAAACCAGTGTTTTCAGGAAAAAGAATAAAGCGGAGTTTATACCGTACAGATGGAGGATTTCTCTGTCAAGCCGATGTCATGGGTTCCTACAATATTCTCAGAAAAGCATTCCCAAATGCGTTTAATCGCTATGGGATACAGAGGTGCGTAGTTCACCCCAGGAGAATTAATCTCTCAAAGTGAAAGTGAAAGGAATTTCTGAAATGAAATTCAGTCTGTCTATATTTGACTATACTTTTACTAACTATAGAAATCTTGCGGACTTTGTCAAAGAATGTTTACAATAAGATTTATTGATTTATTTGCGGGAATAGGGGGTATTAGACTAGCTTTTGAACAAGCAAACAACCAACAACCAACAACCAACAACCAACAACCAACAACCAACAACCAACAACCAACAACCAACAACCAACAACCAACAACCAACAACCAACAACCAACAACCAACAACCAACAACCAACAACAATCTTCAACCCAAAATACAAGCTAGTGGAAAAAGCAGATATTCTAGGAAAAAGAGCTTCCAGATAAATTGGTAGCAACTAGTGATCGCTATTTGATCTTGCAAGTCTACATGTTGACTACGCCACCATAATAAACCTAATGCTACCAAATGGGTAACACCCAGAAATACGGTATTAACCGAAGCAGTTAACCACCAACCAGCTAGGATCATCCCTAAATAACCAGCAGTTATTACCCACCTGGCTAGATTAAACACCGCTGGTTTACCTAGCCGGAGGGTGAAAGTGGTAATATTGTAGAGCTTGTCTCCCTCCATATCCGGGATATCTTTAAAAATCGCGATCGCAAAGGTAAATACCAAAATAAACAAGGTCAATGCCCATACAGCAGGTGTCGGCATCATTACGGTTTTCCCCTGCAATAGCCAACTGAAATGTAAAAACAGTCCTAAATTGACAATTGCCCCCCGCACAGAAAAAATACACACTGCAGCCCAAAAGGGGAACCGTTTCAACCGCACTGGTGGTAGGGAATAAGCTGTGCCAATTGCCAAGCTAATACTGACCATTAACAACAACCATGGTCCCAATAACCCTGCTATTAGCAGTGCCAGGATACCAGTAACCGCAATAATTAACTGCGCTTGTTGCCGAGAAAACTCACCGGCAGCAATTGGTAGATGGGGTTTATTAATTTGGTCAATTTCGACATCTTCTAGTTGATTGAGTCCGACAATATAGACATTGCCACACAAGCAAGCAATCCAACTCCCCAATAGCTGCTCTAAATTTCCGATAGTGGGGTTAGCGCCAGTGGCTGTCAAGGCAATGGGATACAATGCCCAAACACTCAAGGTAGTACCAATAATGGTATGGGGACGGGAAAATTTCCACAAAGCATAGAACCAATCAGCTGGTTGCTTAAACAGGTTGAGTGGGGAAGGGGTAGATATTGGGGAAGAAGTCTGGCTCATTTGGGGAATTGAGAATTGAGAATTGAGAATTGAGAATTGAGAATTGAGAATGGGGAATAGGGTCTTCATAAGAAGTAGGATGCCCATACTAACAATATCAGTTTTGCTCTGTGGGAGCGATCGCTTCTTCAGGGTCTTCCTCAAACACTATTACCACCTTCATCTTGCCTTTGCGCCAATGTCTACCAGGGGTTAGAACTTGACAATCTACTCCTGTGCTCAGACACTCAAAAATGCCAGGAGGCGGATTTGAACCGCCGACACGAGGATTTTCAGTCCTCTGCTCTACCAACTGAGCTATCCCGGCTGACTTTTTTTCACTGCTTAACTAAGGTAGCAAATTTAAATGACAATTGGCAAGCATAAATTTTTTTTAGGGAGTGACAAGATACTTAAAAGTCTTGTATGGTCAGGGTTTTAGTAGTGCGAGCATCTTGCTCGCTTGGGTTCTTTCACCTAAGTATAAGCACGCTTGGGTTTAATTTTCAGATTAAAACGTCAAGACAGAGTGAATCGATTTTCCTTGGTGCATCAAATCGAAGGCATGGTTAACTTGTTCTATCGGCATCACACCGTGTCCTTGGGTAGCACGAATTGCCTGACAAAGATTAGTTTTGCCACTCAAGCAGTATTGCTTTCAATTCGCGCTGACGACATTCGGGGGTATGGAGGGGAATAACATCTCCTAATCTCCGCGTCCGGTGCGTCTCCGGGTCCCCGCGTCCCGTAAGTCTATTTACGGTTGATCACTACGAGGTGTTTTGAAAACAGGTTTGGGATTAAAGGGAGTAGTAACCGGCGCTACAGGTTCTGTAGGAGCTTCTGAGTCAGAAACTATATAAGTTGATTCTACCTGTTGCTGAGCTCTCGGCAGTGCTACAAAACGCCCTTCGTCAAGAAAATAGGTAATCGTTTCACCCCGCATACTATTGCCACCTTGCTGCAATACGTAAACATTCCCGGTGAGAACAATGCGGTTCTCGCGACTGAAGTATTGAGCTTGAGCAGAGGTTGCCTGAAGCTGTCTAGCTGGGTAGTTAATTTGCACGTTTCCCGTAGCCGTAACAACACCAGTGTCTCTATTTGCTTCCTGGCGATCGGAGCGTAGAATTAGAGCACGGCCAGCACCGGTTTGTGCTTGGGCGTTTTGCAGGTAATCCAGAAAAGCGATCGCTCCCACCAAAGTAGCTGTCAGCATTAAAACTGACCCCAAGCGTTGTTTTAAATTGGTAGTGATGGTCAAAGAGGGTTTCATGTGCTGTGTAGAGTAGTGAGGAACTTGAACAACTTTTGTAATGCTTCTTCTATAGATATTTTACAGAAATCTCGCAAGAAAGCCTCAAAGTTCTCCGAGCTAGTGGAGAGCAGGGTTATTGTAGCAAGGGCTACAGACAATCTGGACGTACAGATACCTGGGAAAGTTTCTGTGGAAGTTATATCAAGTTCGGTAGAATACTTACACTTCTGTGGCAATAAGGCTGCAAACCACCCCTAACCCCTCCCAAGATAGGAGCCGAAGGAAGAAAGAAGGAATGAACTATGCAATGGCATATCCTGTATACTGTCTGACATCCACCGGATGAAATCCCAAAACGATTTTGTCTTTAGGAATTCCGGCAGCAACCAGTTCTTCAGTCACACCATATTCTATCTCGTCTCGCTGCACCCAAACCTTGCCATCAATAATATCTAGATGAACTAGGCATCCATGAACACGCCTTGTTGCATCCCAGCCTAGAGTTACCAATATATAGCTATCAGTTACTTCGTCAAATACTGGCTTACAAGTAAGATCTCCGTGAGAATAGGGAATTTTAGTGTAGGGTTCAAGAACAGTCTTAATAATCTTGCGATAGTTATCTAAGATATCCATTGAACAATGACCTCACTCTGAGCTTCAAATATAATTATGTTAAGATTTTCATCAGCAATCAAGAGTTGACCTATTGGCTCCTCAAAAAGAGAATCATATGTCATTTTACGAACTGCCAGATATAAAGTTCGAGCTGGATCAGTTTGGCGCATTACAGCTCTATAAAGAATAAACTGACCTACTGCATACTTAAGGTCTTCCATTTCGGAAGTACCAATAAAGCTCTTGATTTCTACCGCAATTTTGCTTTCCTCCCGTTCTGCTGTCAAGAATTGTCGAGCACCAAGATCGACATACATATCCTTCTTGCCCCATCGCAGATGAAACGGGTCATGGGAGATTGTCCAACCATCTTTGACGAGTGCGTTTTTCACAGCATCGTGATACATGTCTAGGGCAGGCATAGGCAAACCAGGCATATACCTTATCTATTATAGAATAATACTACACTAACTCGGAAGCCAGCCTCACCAATTAAGCAATCAAGTAACGGTTTGACAGCGGGAATAAACCCTATCTTGATGGAGTACAGTAATTTTGCTGGTAGTGCCAAGGGTGATACGCTGTTGTTGGAATAGTGCGATCGCTCTCCAGTGGAGTTGTTTCTCTATTAGTTGCAATCACAATTACTTTTTGCTACCATTTTAATAATGGAGTAGGTGTGCGCATATAAACTATTGTCCCTACCTTCAGCCTCTATCACTTATTACCAGGAGCAGCGCGAGCACTAGTTCGGTTTAGCAAATAGGTTTCAAGGAAATTGAGCCATCAAGTCTCGAACAAGTTGGGGAGAGACACGGAAATTGGTTTCTTGCAAAAGCTGATTTAAAGTGCTTGGGAAATTAATCCAGTTTCGCTTTGCTGCTTTACGAAGAATGCCCAATAGACCAACAATATTAATTCCTAGCTGTTGAGCAATTTTGCGGGCATCAAGATCATCTACAATGAGTAAGTCTGCTTGAAGGGACTGAGCTAAAACGATAGCTGCTTGTTCGCCTAGTTGAAGACGTTGCAGGGGAGCATAATCCCCTTCGGGAACTGGACAAATTTCTAGCCAGGTGGGTGGCTCAGCAATCCATTGTTGCAGTTGAGGTGGAGCACCAGTTGCTTGCATTTCTGCCTGGACAACATCTGGGATAGTGATAGTTTGATATAGTCTCGGCAAAAGGTCAAGCTGGTTGATTAACAGCAGGTAGAGAATCGGTGAAGTGTCAGATACAACTTTCATGGTTATTCACCTACTGCTGTTGTTGTTGGACTTGCTCAAGAGTTTGGAGATCCTGATTGAAGTCAGCAATCGTGTAGTGGAGGTAGGCTTGATGTTGTTTGAGGAAAGCATCTACTTCAAAACGATTGAGATTAAGGATACGCCCAACTTCAGCACTGGTTAAATGTTGAGCTTTGTATGCCTCAACAACTAGTGTTTCGAGGAGCACCTGAGGGAGACTCTCCAGTAATGGTTCTAGATTTTGGATATATTCATCCGGAATATCAATTGTAATTTGCATGATTTAGGTTCTGTGATTGGGTTTTTCACTATAGCTCAAAATTATCCAAAGTGACTGGCTAGTATTCAAGTATAGCGATCGCTAATTCATTACGTATATCGTTTTCGGTTAGTTGGAGGCTAATCGTAGGGTGCTGTTAGCGATAGCGTAACGCACCACGTTGCTGTAAGGTTGAATAGGGAACGTGAGCAAAAGGAAATATGGAACGCGAGCAAGATGTTTGCGCTTACGCGCACGCTACGCGAACGCACTACTCAATATAAAAGAAGGAAACTAGCTAGAAAAATGTAGCGAGATTGTGATTCCCACTTGCTAAGATTATGCTAATGTACCTAAAACCTAACGATAGGAGCTGTCTATGTTATTACAAGAGCTTAAGGAGGAAGCTTTTAAACTATCCCCTAGCGATCGCCTTGCACTGGTAAGTGCTATTATTGAATCATTGCAGAATGCCTCACATTCCCAGACTGAACGTTCTACTGCAATTAGACGGATGCGAGGGTTGTTAAAAACAGACCAGCTAGCACCAACAGATGAAGACGTGGTTGCTATGTTGGAAGAGCAGCGGGTGGAGAAGTATCTTCAGTGAGAGTTTTAATCGATACCAATATTATCCTAGATTTTTTGTTGCAACGAGAACCTTTTTTCCAGGACGCAGAATTGTTGTTCCAAGCGATCGATTCTGGTAAAATTGTAGGATATGCTACAGCTAGCACACTCACAGATATTTTTTATATTGCCCGAAGACATACTCAAAGTATTGAACAAGCACGACAGGCGGTGTCTCTGACACTGACAGCTATGGAAATTTGTTCTGTGAACCGAGCGGTTTTGGAATCAGCATTTGGTTCTGGTTTGGCAGATTTTGAGGATGCTATTCAAATCGCTTGTGCTGTCTCCCAAAGAGTAGATGCAATTGTGACACGGGACATGCAGGGATTTATTAGTTCATCTGTACCTGTGTTGTCGATTCAAGAGATTATCATCGGGATTAATGGGCAAAATGGGTAATACTAAATGCGCTGTTGTTGGAATAGTGCGATTGCCTCCGGCACCAGCTTGCGCTGATCGCTAATTCAGTACGCACATCGGTTTCACTCAGTTGGAGGTTGTCGGTTTGATAGTTGCCTAACCATCTTTGACGTATAATATTAGATTAGTTTCTGCTTTGAAGGATATCAGATCATGTAGGAACAGTTTTTATGCTGAGAGGTTATTGTACCTTAGTCTGATGTGGATTTTGAAATTATCGGTGACATCACCAATATCGAACCCATTGCCATTGGTAAAGGTATTCGCGATCGCTCTCGTTTGCAGAAGCATTATGGTAGAGGAAAATGGAGAAAATTGAAAGGAGTCTCACTTGTGAGACTTCCCGACAATACAATACGTCTAGCAGAGATCCATTGGTACGAAGCTCATGGCATCGGCAAAAAGGAGTTTAAACTAAAATTGCCATTCCTGGATGAATGATGAAGACACAAGACAAACAAGTAATTCATTTTGCTCTATGCCTCAACAATGAAGGGTACAAGGCATCACTAGAAGTTGGGAAGCTCTATCGTATCATTACTGATGAACAGGCAGCAGCCCACGGACTAATTCGTATTGTTGATGAAAGTGGAGAGGATTATGCTTTTTCTGCTAACCGTTTTTATCCTGTGCCGTTGCCGGAAAATGTTGAAGAGGCTCTGTTAACATCATCTTGATGGAGTACAGTAATTTTGCTGGTAGTGCCAAGGGTGATACGCTGTTGTTGGAATAGTGCGATCGCTTAAAAATTCAACATCCAAGAAAATCGTAGGGTGCTGTTAGCGATAGCGTAACGCACCACGTTGCTGTAAAGTTGAATACGGAAAGCGAGCAAGAGAAAATGGGGAAAGCGAGCAAGAGAAAATGGGGAAAGCGAGCAAGAGAAAATGGGGAAAGCGAGCAAGAGAAAATGGGGAAAGCGAGCAAGATGCTCGCACTACTCAATGGGTTGCTGTTGGAATAGCGCGATTGCCTCCGGCACCAGCTTGCGCTGCTCGCTAATTAAGTAGGCAAATCGATTTAAGTCAGTTTGAGCAAGCGTCGAAAGTCCAAGATTTAGTCATTGTCCTTCATTTGATTCTTGAAGAGTACGAGCGTACAGTACTTGACTAACTCGGAAGCCAGCCTCACCAATTAAGCGATCAAGTAGCGGCTTGACAGCGGGAATAAGCCCTTGATTTTTGGCGTTAACAAGAATACCTAAAATACCACGAATTTTGAGTCCGTATTGTAAGGCAATTTTTCTGCCAAGTCGTTCATCAATTAGTAAACGGTCTGCATTTACTTCAAGAGCAAAAGATATCGCAGCTGCTTCACCTGCATCAAGGGTTTGGGTAAAAACCTGAATGAATTGAAGATTTTTAGGCGCTTGAATCTCAAGCCACCTTTGGTTAATCAAGGTGGTGATTGTAGGCTGAATTTCAGGGAAATTCATTAGTTCAGTATGAACAATGGGTGGAATCAGAATTTTGGGGTAAATCTGTTGCAGGAGATTGATTTCGCCAATCACAGCTAGATTGCTCAGGGGTGATGTATTACTAACAATCAGCATTACCAACCATCCTGGCGCAGGCTAGTGAGATCTTGCTCTAAATCTTCAACATCATAGTGAACACTGATGCCACGACTGGCAATCAGTCGTTGGAATTCAATTTGATGGAGTCCAGTAATTTTGCTGGCGGTGCCAAGGGTGATATGCTGCTGTTGGAATAGTGCGATCGCTAATTCAGTACGTACATCGGTTTCGGTTAGTTGGAGGTTATCGGGTAGTTCAAGCGTGATTTGCATGATTTAAGCTTCGTAGTTGGGTTATTTGCTCGTTTTTCGTCTATTACGTTTTTAGTGCTACCTTTATATATGGTTATACTAAAAATATAAATGCTTTGGCCTGATTATTTTCCTGATGATTGTCCACCAAATTATACCGAACTTGCTTCTGGTCAAGTTTATCGCTTTATTGATGGCGATTCACCACAACCTGAAGATTTTCTTTCATGGTGCGAATAAAATCCTAAGCAATCTTGTCCAAAAGGGGTAACAGAATGTCAAGCTTGTGGTCTTTCTGTCTTTACAACACAAGAAGGTGTTTGTACTGCCTTGCGCCGGAAACCTTTTCTTCGACGCAAGCAGG